>CAZEWB010000005.1:11998-23952 GCA_964515655.1 uncultured Bacteroidales bacterium | reverse complement strand
ACGTCCGATCTTATACAAACCCTTTCTGCGTTGTATAGTATATACATCATCTTTCACCCTGAATAAAAGAAAGAAGTCGGTTTTAGTTTTAAAAACTTTTATCTGCTTTGACTTTTCTGCCGTAGGATCGTATCTGAAAAGAAAACCATTTGCGCTGAAATAAACGCCGTCTTTTCCCACGAGGGTTTTCCATACATCTTCGAAATTGCGACATGAAGTGTCAAGCCCGGCGCTGAGGGAAACATAGGTCATCCGTCCGGAAGAATCCGGTTTAAGGAATCCGAAATCGTTTACAGCACCTACGTAAATGGTTCCGTTCTTATCAACATCTAGCGAGCGGACAGTTTGCTTTTTGGGCGTATATATTTTCTTCCACGTGGAACCATCATATTCAAGAACACCGTCCGATGCACCGAAATACATTATGCCCCGCTGGTCCTGTGTAACAGCCCACACCTGCGGCTCGGCGCCAAACTCTTCGGGGCTGTAATTCCTGATCAGGGGCACGCCTGTTTCCTGTGCGTAGCCGGCCAGACACGCGAACAAAAGCAATAATATGATCTGAAACTTCCTCACAATAAAAAACAAAAATAAACATTTTGATTTAAGGGGAGCAAATAACAATATACAGGGTGGTATATATAAGTGTAACCGTCTCAAAACCCCACAAACCAAATCTTTGTCATTCTGAACGAAAGTGAAGAATCTCATTGTCAGAATACTTTAGATCCTTCTCTTCGATCCTAATGACAACCTTGCACAAAACCCCCTTCCCTTCATTCCGGACGTGTTCCGGAATCACCTCATGCTCTTTAATAAATACCAATGGGTGCAGGGCAGTAGAGAGATCCTGAAATAATCCTGAATCAAGTTCAGGACAGAATGACGTGAAGGGGGATTGGGGCTTTTGACAATTGCAGACTGTGGACTGCCGACTGAATTTTAGAAGAGATTGAGTTTATTGCTTATTTCGACATTACCACAACGGCATAGTTGACAGAAGTTCGCAGAATACAATAAATAAACAAACCATAGTTTGCCATCTGACAAACCATGGTTGCAAAAACACTATAAAATGGCCTTATTGTTTTGTGGTGATCTTTTTCTGAATTTGCTGGGTGATAACTTGTGTAAGTTTGCCGATGGCTTTATTTTTTACAGGAGAGATAACCATGTCGGGAAGCCCTGTTTCCTGAATGGTGGGTAGTACATTTTCATCAAATAATTTGGTAGCTAACTCATTAGCGTAATTGTTAAGTTCGCCTCCGGCCAGACTGGCTGTTTCGGGATCCAGCTTGCGGTCTTCCGAATTTTTTACGCAATCCTTTACCTTTTTACCAATGTATGCCAGTTTTATCGGTTGACCGACCAGCGGCATGTTTCCTAAATACTTGTACAATGTTTCAATCATAACTATGTGGTTTAAGTTTGTTTCCGTTTATCTGACTTTGCCGGGTTGCCCATGTCTTTTTTTGCTGATTTAAAAGTCAAATATACGATATTTCAGATTCTTGCAATTTTTTTTTTGAGTTTTTTACAAAAAATTTATTCGTTGCTCGTTGTTTAATAATGCAAAGACGTCTTTTTAATAACATCATTAATTTTTGGGGGAATATTACCACTTTGTCCCTTAGGGCGCTTCGAAATACTGAGGTCAAGGTCGAGGTCAAGGTCAAGCATGTTTACCCTTTCTCGACCTTGAACTCGACCTCGGCCTAAATTGTATCTCGCGAAGCAAATATCAATCCTCTTATGTCGTAGAATTCTCAGAAAATTTAAACCGTTGACTCAATATTCCAGACAAAGGCCCTTAGCCCCTGTTTTTCCACTTCCTGGTTTAAAGATTTAAGTCTTTTCAGTAATGCCGGTACTTTTTCATCCTCCATAATGGTTAAATGTGCATTGTTCTGTTCGGGCCAGGTGTGGGTTCCTTCGTGAGGTTCTCCTTTTATTGTTCCCCGGCCTTTTATGTCGGTCCATTGCGTATATCCGCGTATTGAAAGTTTGTCCAATATTTCCTGTACCTCTTCGGTTATGGACTGATTATATGTAATAAATACTGCTTTCATTTTTCATTCGTTGTTTAATGATTTAAGAGCTTCTTTGCGTTCTTTCTTTATTTTTCCTACTCCAAAAATGGTGTAAATAGTGGGTATCAAAATTAAGGTTACCATTGTTGAGAATGTAAGACCGCCAAAAATAGCAATACCCATAGGCCTCCACATTTCAGCTCCTGTTCCTTTGGATACGATCATGGGGATCATTGCAAGTATCATGGTGAGTGATGTCATTAAAACAGGTCTGAGCCTTGATCGTCCGGCGTCAATTACTGCCTGTTTAAGAGTGTATCCTCTCCTGACATATAAATTGGTATAGTCCACCAGGATGATCCCGTTTTTAACGACTATACCCACAAGCATAACCGCTCCGATCATCGATATTACATTTAATGTTGAACCAAAAACCCACAAACCCAGCAATACGCCCGTAAATGCAAAGGGAATAGAGAACATGATAATAAAAGGTTCTTTCATTGATTCAAATTCGGATGCCATTACAATGTAAACGAGGATCAATGCCAGTACCATTAACATGAACAAGCTCTGGAAAGAATCTTTCATGTTTTCTGCGCTGCCGCCATAATCTATCGTTACGTCATCGGGGATATCCATTTTTGCAATTTCTTTTTCAAGTTCTGCTTTAACTGTTCCTATGTCTGAACCCGAAATTGCAGATGTTACTTTCACTAAGCGAACTTTATTTTCTCTTTCAATTTTCGGCGGCGAATAGAACTGTTTCATCTCAGAAATTTCACCCAGTTTTATCATTTTGCCCAACGGTGTCATGATGCTTATATTTTTAATGTCTTCAGAAGATTGCCTGTATTTTTCATTGTATCGTACTATTACATCGTATTCATTGCCTTCTTCTTTATATTTAGTGGCAGTAAGTCCAGTGATACGATTACGGATCGCCAATGCAACCGAAGCAGTATTCAACCCGAAAGATGTCATTTTTTCATTATTCAGAACCAGTTGCAGCTCTGTTCTTTCTTTGTCGCGGCTAATCAGAACATCTTTAGCTCCTTTTATCTTAATCAGCGCTTTGGCTATTTTTTCGGAGACCAGATTGGTTTCATCAAAATTATTCCCGTATATTTTTACTTCCAGGTTGCTTGCCCCGCCCATACCCATACTGCTGGCGGCTCTTGAGCTACCCGCATCAACATAGAATTTTTCCACTTCAGGAAGTACTTCAATGTCCTTTCTCATTTCTTCTGCGATCTGAAAAATATCCCTTTCGCGTTCCCGTCGCGGCTTCATTTTAAAAGTGTAATTTATAATATAGTTACCTGTTTCGGAAAAAATTGCCGCAAAGGCATTTCCTTCGCCCACGCCGGCGCTTGTTGAAACAATATCAGCTTCGGGATATTTTTTCATAAAAAGAGAATCCAGATAATGTGCCGTCTTCACCGTTTCGTCGAGGTTGCTTCCCTGTGCCAGTTTTACCTGGGCAGATATCTGATCGTTATCGGAAGCGGGCATGAATTCAGACCCGATTAGCTTTACAATGAACATTGAGGAGATAAATACAAATATCGCGATCACAACCACCGTCCAGCGATGACCAACTGCCCATGTTATTATCTTCTCATAAAAATTATCCATTCTGGTCAGGAGATTCTGTGTGAACAGATACAATTTGTTGGGCTTGTTATTTTTTACATGTCTGTCGCTGCCAAGCATCAACGACGCAAGCATGGGGGTAATTGTCAGAGAGACGATCACAGAGACAGCAACAGTAATGGTTACTACCCACCCAAGAGGTTTAAAGAGAATTCCTGTTATCCCGCCCAGCATGGTAAGCGGAAGGAAAACGGCAATTATGGTAAGTGTGGAAGCAATAACAGCAAGGCTTACTTCATTTGTGCCATAAATGGCCGATTCGCGTGTAAAGCCGCCCCTTTCCAGTTTTTTAGAGATATTCTCCAGTACCACTATCGAATCGTCAACCACCATTCCTATTGCAATTGACAGGGACGAAAGTGTAATGATATTGATGGTTCCGCCGGACAGGTACATATATATAAAGCCGGCGATGAGCGAGATGGGGATTGAAAGTGAGATTATAAATGTAGCCCTCCATCTGCCAAGGAAAAAGAATACAACAATCACAACAAAGATCAGTGCGTAAAGCAGGGTTTCGGAAAGGTTATTTATTGAGGCAAGAGTATTGACCGATGTGTCCATAAGGACATTAATTTTAATGTCAGGAGGTAATGTCTTCTTTATCTCCTCAATTTTGTCTTTTATTTTATTTGCAACCGTTACCGTGTTGGCATCGGATTGTTTCTGGATTATGATACGAACATTATTTCCTCCATTGGCACGTTCATACGATTTTATATCTTTTAAACTATCGCGTACAGTTGCAACATCTTTCAGATATACCGTCTTCCCATTGAAATTACTGATGATAATATCTTTGACGATATTGCTGTTTTCGAATTCTCCCTGCAGCCTTAACGGCATGTCCGATTTCCCTGTTTCCAGATTGCCGGAAGGTAAATTGAGGTTATTGGCTGCCAGTATCCCTCCTATTTGCTCTACTGTCAGATTATATGCGTCCAGTTTCCTGGGATCCACATCAACCATAACGGCACGTATCGGTGCACCTACCTGAATAATATTTCCCACGCCATCGATACGGTTGAGGGGCTGAACGAGTTTTTCGTCCAGAATATTCTTGATGCCGTTATAACTTTCATCCGAAGTGATACTGAACGCAATTACAGGCATCATGCTGGTGCTTATCTTAAAAATAACAGGGACTTCCACATCGTCCGGCATATTTCGCTGCGCCAGACCCACGGCATCCCGTACTTCGTTTGTTGCCTCATCAAGATTTGCCCCCCACTCATATTCCAGCATCACAACAGAAATGTTTTCCCGCGAGGTCGATGTGATCTTTTTAAGGTTGGTAAGCGCCCCGAAACCGTCCTCAAGTTTTCGTGTTATATTCTGCTCCACATCTGCAGCATTGGCTCCCTGATAGTATGTTAAGACAGAGATAAAGGGCGGATCAATCTTTGGGAAAAAGTCCACCGCCAGCTGAGTATATGAATAGAACCCAAAGATCACCACTCCAATGAAAATCATGATAGTGCTTATGGGTTTTTTTACTGCTGTACTATATAAGCTCATTTTCTGTAAATTTTATTCTGTTTACTGACCTCTGTTAAATAATTGATCCTATTTTTCTATCAGAATATGCGACTGATCTTCGAGTTTGTTCTGCCCCACAATTATTACTTCGTCGCCTTCGTTTATGCCCTTAAGGATCTCTATTTTATCATCAAGCATACGTCCTGTTATTACCGGTGTTTTTATGGCAATGTTATTTTTATTTACGAACAGGTACATGTCGTTTGTTCCGGTTTGTTTTACAAGCGCGATTATCGGAACCAGAACCGCATTGCCCTTTCCGAGGTCGAGATTTATTTTCGAGAACATTCCCGGACGTAGTTTTAAATTGCTATTCTGGATCTTTACTTCAACAGTGAATGTCTTTGTCGTGTTATCAATGGTGGGATATATCCTGAATATTTCGCCGGGGAATGTAACGTCCGGGAACATTTCAGATTTCACTTCAGCTTTCATTCCTTTTGTTATCAATGGGTAATAATTGGCTGTGATCCCGATAAGCGCTTTTAGTTGGTTTATCTGTACTATTGATAATATTGCAGGCTTGCCCACCGGCATGACCGGAGCGCCCGAATATATCTCTCCGTCCTCGAAATATTTACCGGAGACAACACCGCTGAACGGAGCTTTTAACTGTGTATTCTCAAGAAGGAACTCGTAGCTGTTCTTAGCGATTTCATAAGCAGACTTGATCTGGTCATATTGCTGGTCGGCTATACTCTTTGTTTTCTTCAGTGTGTCGAGGCGTTTATAGTCGGTTTCCAGCTTCATCAGATTTATCTTTGCCTGTTCCAGGTTTGTGCGGTCCATAACAGCAACTACCTGCCCCATGGAAACATTGTCGCCAATTTCAACATTCATTTTCTCGATCCTGCCGGGGGTTGAAGGAGCCAGATGAACTTCTTCGAAAGGAACCAGAGTGGCGGTATAATCAATGTTGATATTTACAGATTCGCTTTTAACGATCATCGTTTTTACAGGAACTGCTTTTAAACTATCTGATTTCCCGTCTGTGTTATCGCTCTTTTTCGAAGTGCATGAAGTTCCCATGAATATTATTCCTGCAACAACTGATAACATCACGATCTTTGTTGTGTTCATATTATTAATTTTTAAAGTTTGCTGTTTATTTTACGTAAGGACAATTCCGCGTTGAGAAGCTGAAGCATTACACCCGTAAAATTGGTCTCGGCAGTCAGGTAGTTATTGTTTGCGCTGGTAAGCTCAAGGCTCGAGACAATACCCTGATCGTATTTTTGATTCATCTTATCGAGCACTTCTTTTGCTATCACCACATTTTCTTTTTGCGTAAGATATTGTTCCATGAGATTGTTATAATTATACCTTAACTGCCTTTCCTGAAGTGTTAGTTGCTGCGATAACAACTCCTTCGTATTCTCGAAACTCAGATAGTCGATCTTTGCCTGACTCACCTGAAAATACCTCTGGCCGCTGGAAAATATCGGAATGCTCAATGTCAGGCCAAGAACATTTTTGGGCGTCATATCGAACAGCGGCTTTTTAATCTTCTCGGTATAGGAATAATATGCAACGACAGAAGGCAGATATGCCGCCCTTTTTAGTGTTATCTGCTTTTTTGCAATATCTCCCTGCATCGAAACAAGCTTAAAATCAAGGTTATTTCCAATATCAAATGAATCTGCAGCTGCAGGCTGAAGAATATATTGTGTTGCGATCGCATCAATATCAGAAGAAAGTGTTATGACCTGATCAGATCCCAGCCCCAGCTGCAGACGGAGAAGATTATAGCCCATCTCAACCTGCCTTTCGGTTGATTTTATGGCGTTGTCAACAGTGGAAACCATGATGGAAAGTTTCTTGGCCTCTGTTTCTTCTATCAAACCCGCTTTGGCTAGGTTGTTTGTTTTTTCATAGATCAGCATTGCATTTTTCTTGTTTTCCTTTATCGAGTTCAATATCCTTTCGCTTGCAAGAACCATGTAATAGGCCTGTATGGTCTGTTCTTTCACGTTAATTTCGTCTTTCTGATAGGACTGCTCTGTAATTGTTTTTGCGAGTTTCGACATCTGAATGCCTACATAGTAACTGCCATTAAATATCAATTGACTAACACTGGCTTTAAAATTACTGGTAGGATTGAACTCAATGGTGACAGGCGGTGCCATCGGGTTCAGCTGCAGGCTGGCTTCGGCTCCCAGAAAATTATTATAATCAACCGAAGCGCTTATCTGGGGCAGGCCTTGCGCAATTGTTTCTTTTATTTTCTCAGATGACTTATCTATTGCATATTTTGAATTGATAAGCGTCCTGTTGTGATCCAGGGCATAACTCACAGCACTGTCCAAGGACAATACAAGCGGTTCCTGTGCCTGAACAGATAAAACACTCAAGCAAAAAATACTGCTTAAAAATGTTTTGAAAATGGTTTTCATTCGTTTGAAATTTACATATTGTTGATTATATGGGCATTTCACAATTACTTGCATGTGTTCTTTCAGCCGCAGATTACGCAGATTTTCACAGATTTTTTTCTGTGTAATCTGTGCAATCTGTGGCAAAATACAGCAAGTCCAATCCAACATTGTTTCTGAATGACTGAGTGGTGTATTCCTCATTTGTTGTTGTTTTTTGAATATGTGAACATTTCCATTTAACTCTTTAATCTTTCTCATCTTACAACAGTTTGACATGTCAATAGTTGTTTGCATCAATTAATTAAAGGGAATTAAAGTTTTTCCGCGTTACTTTTCAGTTGACCGACAACAGTGCGAAAAGTGTCCAGGTCGTTTTCGCTGATCCCCTGCTCAACTTCTTCAAGCATTCCGAATACTATTTTCATGTACTGTTTTATTACTCTTTCACCCAGCTTTGTTACCATCAGGTAGTTCTTTCGCCTGTCGTTTTTATCCACCACTCTTCTCACCAGTTCTTTCTCTTCCAGCGAGTCTATCAATCTTAATATGGCCGATTTATCCTTTCCCATCATCTCGGCCATGTCCTTTTGTATCACTTCCTCTTCCTTCTGTCCGATAGCATGCAGTAAACCAAATTGCTCGGTTGTGATCCTGATCTCTTCTATCTCCTGCCCGCTTATGCGTTTTTTGAACACACGAAAGATCTCGTGCATTAACCTTCCTAACTCCATTAAGGGTAAACTTTGCTTTTCCATGTTGAATTTTAATAAAAGGACACAAAGATAAATATAATTAATTGACAACCGCAACTAATTTTGATAAACATTGTTAAAAGTTTTCTTTAGAGAGAAAATCAAATTACTTTAACAATACTGATTGGAGAAGTTCTAATCTTTTCAGGAATCTTTATTTTTTCGAATAACGGATAATTGTCAGTTATCACCCATTCCCTGTTTCCTCTAATGCCTGTGTCCAAACTCCATGAACTGCTACCGCAAAACCTGCAACTATAATACTAACTATTTAATTTACAAGAGGGGGTTGGTAGTGGGGATTCAAGAAGCATTCCGTCCCTTTGTCCAGAGACAGCTCTCTAAAAAAAGCAATACCAGTTTAAACCGATATCTTAATTTTCTAATAAACTGTAAATTCCACCAAATTGGATTTAATTTGTGATACTTTTATTATTACTATATTTTCTTCTCCACCTTGAAATGGTATGTTCTTGACATAAACTCGTTTCTCCCTACTAAAATATCCAGTTTCCCATTTCCCATCAGAAGCAATAGAATCTGAATTTTTAAAAAATAAGGAGTCATTATTTATCTTTAAATATATATTCACAATTCCTGTTTGCAAATTGTGTTTCCCTTCCAATACCTCATAGTCTTTGATAAACGAAAATAACCATGGCTGTCTTTGTGCATCTTCATTGGAAAAATCAATCACTTCATTACAACCAATTAAAAAAAGACTTAAGACAAAGATTATTATCAATATATTATCCCGCATAATATTGTTTTTTAAAAATTAATAACCTTGAGGAAAATATTCTTTCCTATATTTTGGCAGTACTTTGTTAAAGTCTAAAGGACTATCATAATATCGATATAACCATCCTTGATTTCTACCATAGATATTAGCTTCTTGATCTTGTAATGCATCCAATCTTGTATCACCTTTTATTCTCTGATCACATATTTCTCGAAGATTACTGAAATGTATTGCAAAAAAAGATCCTCCCGGACCTCTTTGAGTGGCTTGGAAATTTGCTTTACTATGAAAATATTTATCAGAATTGATCAAATTTAGTTTCCTCATATCATAGTAATTTTTTCCAAAATCAAAAGCGGCACCCATAAAATCAACAGGCATCATTATTGTATAATCTGCTATTAATTTGATAGTTGAGGGCTCGTCCCCTTGTCCTGATGCCCCTCTATAAAAATGCGTCGAAGGATTTATACTGCTCGTTTCAGAGAACCACATGTGACTCGGATAATCAAAATTGCCAACATTTGCTTGCGATTTGAAATAACTCGATTTGTCATCTATTTCAGACAAATAACCCAAATTAAAATTAGTGTTATAATCATGATTAAGTAAAATATCATAATACCCACTATTGCCTAACATTCCCATTTGCTCTTTTCTGAATAATGCCCGTAATTTATTTTTTGCGTAGAACATCAAATTATTCCTGACTTCGTTTTCTCTCTTTGCATGCATATAACTTAATTCCTGCATTCTATACAATTCATATTCTGCACCATAACCCTCTACGTTATGAGTACCCGGAGAAGTCATATTTAAATAATTATAAAATGTATTAGACGACACCCACAGTCCGTCAATATAATAGCCGGTACCCTGGTAGCCGGAAGGGTCTGTATATACCATTGGATTATTAAGGCAATAGGAGTATCGGTTATAGTCTTGGCAATTTGTTGGGTCTTGTATAAAGGGATCGGGTGAAAGCATTCGGCCTAATGCAGGGTCGTACAGGCGCCCGTTCATGTTAATAAGGCCGAACATATCAAGGTGTTCGTGAGTGGTGTAGCCACGGTCAAGCAGATATTTACCTGTGCCTGTATTATCAACAAGTCTCGAACGGTTACCCCATGCATCATAAGCCATGCGCTGTACAAGTAGCCCCTGCTGGTCGGTTATTTCGGTAATGGAGCCGAGGTGGTCGGTGTGGGTGAAATATAATTGATCGCCATTTATATCTCTGACACAAATTGCCGCCAATCCCATTGGTCCGTTAATATAATGTAATTCACTGGTTTCACTTCCGGTTTCTTCAATTAATTCATATTCTCCAATAAAAAATTTGGTTTTAGTTAATAGTGGTGTTGTAAAAATAGTTTTTATACGCTGATTACCTGCTCCATACGTAAAGTTAAGTTCTTTTTCAAAGCTTCCGTCAGGTAAAAGAATCTCTTTAATAACGCTTACTTTATTAAATGGTGTGTAATCAATTCTTTGTTCGTCCTCTGAAACAATATTGTTTGTATTTACTATGCTTGTTACTGCATGTACATGTTGAACATCATCATAAGAATAAGCGCCATTATTCGTAGTGGATTCTATATTTCCATTAAGCTGAAATGAATAAGATGAAGTAATATTTTGGCCACTTGGAGGATCATCAGTATATGTTTTTGCTACAGAAGTAAGCCGATTAAGTTTCTTATCATCTTCGTCATAGCCAAATGTTTCCTGATAAAAAGCCATGGCATTGTTTCGGGTAGTCGGCCTTCCCCAATATTGGTCGAAAATATATGAATAGTCCTGAATTAAATCGTACGGGTCGGGACTTGATCCAGTTTTAATTGATATAGGCAATCCTAATGAAGTATAATCACGGTAAGTATTTAATCCATTGCCCAGCTGCAATTCCAGCAATTGTCCTTTGCTGTTATATGCGTCAGCGGTTTGCGGAACAGACCATATTACCTGTGGGGTTCCACTGTTAGTTATATTTAACAGTTGTGTAATTTGACTTAATGCCTCATTATATTCGTAATGAATTTTAAATGGATTGGCTGACGGATTATCCGGATTGGTTGGATAAGTTTTTTCAGTAATACGGCCTGCTTCATCGTATGTATATGAATAAGTAAAATCTTTATTTTCTATACTTTCTTTCATACTGGTTAATCTGCCAAATCCATCATAAAAATACGAAACATTTTCATTGGGCGACTCAATTCTTGAAATTAAACCTTTATTTGCAGGATCGGGATCATAAAAATATTCATATTTACCTTCAGGGCCTTCTTTTAATATGATCCGGCCAAGTTCATCATATTGTAACTGATATTGTTTCCCATTATCTGTCTGGCTTATGAGTTGTCCTAAGCCATTACACTCATATAGTATGGTTCCGGCATCAGGATCAATTACTTTATTCTGGCGGTTATATTCATCATACTCAACCTGAATAACAGAGCCATTGGATGTAATATTGTCAATTTGGCCGTCGCTTCTGTATACATATGTTATCTCTGTACTTGCTGATGTGTTTGAAACAGAAACAGGTTGCCCCATAGTGTTATTTTCAACTGTCTTTGCACCGGTAATATTGTTTGAAGTGGTTGTTAAAAGAGTATTATATGGATAGGAATAACTGGTCACTGAGCCATTAATTTCAGTTGTTACTGATAATCTTCCGAATTTATCATAATCATTTATTGCATTAGCCGGAGTTTCAATGTTATGGAAATAAGGCTGGGATTGCATATAAATCTGTCCTTTATTGTTATATGTAATATCGGAAGATTATCAGTAACAACTGAAATTAATGGCTCAGTGACCAGTTATTCCAAACCAAACCAAACACACCCACCAC
>CAZEWB010000005.1:0-11988 GCA_964515655.1 uncultured Bacteroidales bacterium | reverse complement strand
TTATATGTAATATCGGAACAAACAGTTTTACCGGGTATATTGTTTGTTTCGGTTTTAATCCCTCTTCCAAGAACATCAAAGTACTTCTTCTGGTATGGCGAAATAATGTCATCCAAAAACTTTGTATATTCATTTGTATAAAAAAGGAAATCTGATAACCCAGGGTCAGGATTCCAGTTTCTTTCCGCAATAGTTTCAATACCTGTGGGATCAGTAACTTTAACCAGGTTGCCAAATTCATCATATTCGTATGACGTTGTTCTGTTATTTATATCAGTCTGGGTTTTAATTAATCCAAGTCTTGAATCATATGTCATTGAAGCTGTCCAATCATTGGGATAGGTATATTTTACAGCAAATCTGTTTGTAGGATCATATTCAATTTTATATTCCTTTATTCCCGGTAAATCGTTACTGCTTATTTTTGCATTAGTGATATTTCCATAAGAATCATACAGAAACTCCTTTGTTAATGCCTTTTGCGGCTTGTCATAATCCGGTTTTATTTTATAAACAAGCCCATTGGGATAATATTCGTATTCTGTCTTATTTTCAATTACCGGTTTAGTTTGATACTGCTGTGATTTAGAAATATTATTAGGTAAAAAAGGACACCAAGAGCCGGAAGATATATAGTTAGTGTATTCAGTGGTTTCTGTATAAATATCAGCAGGATCATTGTCGTTGCTTAAATGAAGTACAGAACTTGTTAAATTCCCGTATTGTATATCCGTACTGCTGTAATTATTTGTTTGTACCGATGTGGTTCCCTGTAAAAAATTATGGACAGTTGATGTTTCAGGATACTGGAAAAAACGCTTCTGACTTAACGCAGTACTAAATGGGTGAAACACATAATTATCTAAAACGTTTGAAATAGGATTTGTTTCAAGAGTGGTTTTGTAAGTGGTAGATGTCGAGATTGTTGCGGGAAGATAGTATTCGGTATTTATACTTTTATAGATATTAACCAAAATCTTCGTTGTATAGTTCTTTATTTGCATTCCTTCAAAACCTAAAAAACCCCTTCCCAGTGCATGTATCAGAATACCGTTGTACGAATACATGGTTGAATTAATTCCACCGATGCCATCCGGTACCTGAACTAAGTAAACCACATAAACAGGAGGTGTTTTTTGGGTAATTAACGGGAAAGAATAAGTTGGCATTAAATTCGGGGTATAGACATTCGGATCTGTAAGAGGCTTATATTTTATTTTGGTCAGATTACCCAAACCATCATAAACGCTTGTCAGCAAATGCTTATCTTTTCCTACATCAATATTTAAACCATCTTCTAAATCGAAATCATTTACTGAAATCAATCTAAGTACTTGATCGTGGAAAAGTATTTCAATATTTCCATTTCCTTCAAAATCACCAGTCAAAATGTTAAGTTTTGGCTGAAAAGGCGTAGTCTCATTAAAATCAATGTAATAGTGACTACCTCCGCTAACCAGATAAATTTCTTTATAAATATCCCTTTCATTAAAATTATTTTTCCCCTGAGAAAATAAAACTTTAAAATTTACTAGCGGCCCGGTCTTATGATCAAATATTTGCAATATATCTGAAAGACCATCTCCATTGTAATCGCCAATCATTACTTTATATGAATTATCATAATAAAAACAATTAACACCATAGTCATAGTTCCAAAAAAGGTTGTAATGGCTTGCAGAACTTACATCCTGACAGTATAAAGGTACTTCAATTTCTTCACCCCAAAAACCATTGCCTATATTATTTCGGATATACCATTTTGTATGTGCTACATACAAACCGAAATCGTCGCCACCGCCACCGTCATCGTCAGGAGGCGCTTTATAACCGAGGCATAAGTCAAGATTCATCCATTCATATTCACCGTCTTTTCTTCTGTATAGTTTATCCAATCTGTTATCTCCGTTAAAATCGCCATAATATTCTTCAAGTAATATACTTCCATCAATAGTTTCACAATAATAATTTAAACGTGAAAATTCGTTACTACCTATATTAAATTTATATACGTTTTTATCTAACGATATCTGCTCTACAATTTCAGCAATACCGTCTCCATCAATATCTATTGAATAAAATGATGACACACTGTTATATTTTGTTTCCGGAGGGCTCATATCATCGAAAGTGCCAGTTATTGCTGTTTCATTGTTATTTAAAAACAAATTCCAGCTTTCTGAAAGTCTATTGTATACAAATATATCTTCCTGCCTGTTACCATCAAAATCTCCATTTATTACACTGGCATCTGAATATGATGATAAATAATCAATAGGAAATTCTTTTTCCTGAACAAAGATATGATCATCATTAACGTATTTAAAACTTACCAATGAATAAAAATAAACTGGATTTGTACCAATTAATGTACTTTTCCCAAAAATTAATTCATCCTTACCATCCCCGTTTAAATCTACAATATTATTCATCAGATAAGAATTGAATTCAGGATTATAAGGTGTATATATGTCATTTGTTTCTGTATCTATTAATGAATATGAATTAATTAACTCAAATACACCATTATTGTTTAAAAAAAGCTTATAAGAAGAACATCTGTTATCCAAAAAACCAGGCGATGTATAAAAACAGACCATATCTGTAAACCCATTACCATCATAATCGCCCGTAACAACATAACTGGGGTACTCATTATCAGTTGATAATATTTCTGACACTGCGGGATCAACAGGAACCGTGTATACAGAAATGCAATCATCCTCGCCGTATCTGAATTTTAATGAATTATATTGTTTTCCATTTGAGATTTCTATAACCTCATTTAGAAATGAGTAATAATTAGAAGTATTTGTAGAATTATCTGTATACACAAATTTATATTCTCTGAATAAGTAACCCTTGGAATATGCTTTAACAGATGTCAATAAAACATTATTATTTATTTCGACTCCATTGCAATATAATAATGATTCGTCAGTTCTTTGATCGTAAGTAAAGAGAACGCGGTTATAAGGTGATTTTCCTTCTATTGAATTTCCAGTGTATAATATTTCCTTTATAAATATATTTCCATCAATTACCTGATAGTTATACCTAATATAATTACCAAGATTATCTGTAACAGTATTAATGTACCAGCATAATTTTGAAGGATTATTATCAGCAGGGAAATAAGAATTGTTATTTTCTCCGTTTAATGGTATGCCATATTGAATTGTCAGCCCGCTTTTCGTATGAACTTCGAATCTCTCCGGACCAGTAATATTATTTCCACCATACGAAATTATTTTGCTGAAATCATCCATTTCAGTATGGTATTCGGTTTCCGGTGAACCATATACCGCGCCATTTGAAACCTGAAGCCTGTTGCCATCCAGCAAAAAAATATCCTCGCTTGTAAATTGAATTCCCGTAACCTTACCATCATGAAATAAAGTTCTTCCCGATCTTGTAATAGAAGAAATACCGTGTAAAGTCCATCCGAAACCTAATAAGCCATTTCCAGACTGACTGGAATACCCGACTGAAACACCGGGTTGCATTCCATGAGTGCCTGAGGGTAATAATATTGGTATTGAATAAGAATAACCTCCTGTCCCTGTAACATCTGAATTTCCCTGTGTTGATCCTAAAAAATTATCTGTGCTTATACTCAGATCACTGTTTATAATTGGATCTGGATCATATACAACCGGGAAAAATAAATTCTCGTTCAGCCTTGCATTAAATTTAGTAGAAAGATCGTTGCGGGTATAATTAAATCCCTGCCCCATAGTAATCTTATCACGGGCTTCATAACATTTATCTACACCGGAAAATTGCCGACCAGTCAGATCGATTTCCTTATCTGTTTCGCATGCTTGTTGAGAAAAGGCCGGTGTGTAACCTCCCGCCAGCAACCAGACCGCTAATATATATATTATGGCTTTCATAATCCTGTCCTCCGATTATTGATTGCCGTTTGTTGCAGATTCAAGTTTCTGGATTCGTTTTTCCTGTTCTATTATATATAAGGTAAGTTCTTCTACTTTTTTCAGGAGTTTTTTATTCATATCAAGCAGTCCTACACCTTCCTCTTCAACAGTCACTGCCGAAGGTATTTCTGGCAGATGGTGATTTTGCTTAATGAATTTTTCCACTTCAGACAATGGTGAAAGTTTATAATTGTCTTCGAATACATAGTCGCACCAACCAAAGGTTTCGACTGTTACTTCTTCAGAAACTTTAATAACTCCGTTAACGCAAAGTTTTGCATCAGGACATGCAGTACCAATTCCAACATTGCCATCACTTTTCCAGACTATAGCAATATTCTTATTACCAAATTGATTTGAGCCAAGCGCCCCGCCATCAAAACCATATAAAACAGGACCGTTAACGGCAACGCCTGCAAACTGTTTTGAACTGCCATACCATCCCAACCCGTGATTGCCATCTAAAACATTTCCTTGTGCATCATAGTAAGGCCGTAAATATAAATCATAATCATTTACCCTTATATCACCAATAACATCGAGTTTTGATTGTGGGTTATCTGTTCCTATACCCACATTTCCGTTAAATTGAAAGAACGTAATACCATTTTCAGCGCCTAATGTACCAATTCGCAATCCACCCTGTTCCGAAGTACCACCATGCACACTTTTAATATAATGGTTTTTATCCCCAAGATATAAATATGCTTCTTCACCTTCATTGTCAAAACCACCATCGCCTTTAATCATAAGGTTGCCGCCAACAGTTACTTTTTCTGAAATATTATCAATATTGCTTGTTCCAATTCCAACTTTACCGGTGTTTTCATTATTTATAATTGTATTCCATGTATTTCCAGGTACGCACTGAATTTTTAAGTCACCATTATTCGTGTAAATTGAGTTCAGACTTATACCTGAGGGATCAGGTAAAGAGGATAAAATCATTGTTTGTGTGCCGATTTTTAGTTCATTAGTTACAAAAAGTTGATTTGATACTGAAGTATCTATACTAAAATGTTGCGCAGTAATATTTCCGACTGTAAAATTGCCTGTTGTCTTCAATCCGGTACTTCCAAAATCAATCAGCCCTGTTGTAGAAGTTATCTGGCTGTGAGTGCCGTCAATAAGAATATTTCCACTGCCAACGTTTATTTTATCGCTTGCATTTACCTCTGCTGCTTTTACTTTACTTGCATTTAAAGTATCTGTTCTTGATTCCTTTGATATAAGCGAATCTATATCTCCTTTGCCGCCCTGGTATTCTCTGCCGATAATTAAACCACCTTCACAAATTAACAGGTCCTTAAAGCGGGCATTTCCAGCAACATCAAGGCTGTATTCGGCGTTTTCCCTGCCAATTGCAACACGATCTTTCATTATTACTGTGTCGGATGCCATCCGAATTGAGTTTGCAGTGGATTTTATTACAATAGGATATTGCGTCTTTATTGTGTCCTTTGTGGCGGGTAACGAATCGGAACCTCCGTTCTTGAATGTAAAATTGCCTATGCTTACCGTCTGTTCGGCAAAAATGTTTCTTGCATATATGTCGCCGGTTGTAATAATATTGCCCGTTGAGTTTATTTCAGAAAAAGAAATCGTGTCGGAATGAAAGATATCCGTTTCGATGCGGCTTGCCGTAATATTGCCGGTAGTTGTAAGATTCGAATTTCTAAAATCAACTAACCCGCTGATAGAATATATCTGGCTGTTATTGCCATCGAGAATAAGTTGTGTGCCGATTTTTGCTTCCTTGTTAACCTTAAGGGTATCGCTGTCAACAGACTTGGTTTCTATTTTCTTGCCGATTATTACACCGTTATTTACGTAAAGGTACCCTCTTATAAAAGCATCGCCGTTAATATCAACTTTCATAGTAGGATTATCTGTTCCAATACCGAGATTGCCACTCAAAAAATTTATAATTGTATTACCTCCGCCTGACCCGGATTGAATATATAGATTACTATTGGAATTAATGGCCGGATTTGGGTTAAAAAAGTAAATCAGGTTCCCGATATTCACTTTATCCTGAACTGTTATTTTCATAAACTCAGTTAAGCCCTGTACATTCAAGCCGCCTGCGCTTATGGCGCCTGTTGTGTTCAGATTTGAATTGCCGAAACTTAACGAACCGCTACCAGATATTATTTCAGGAACATTACCATTAATTGTGAGATAACTTCCTACCGAAATTTTATCCTGAACGAACATATCTTTAAATGACCCCGGCCCGGAACATGAAACTCCACCTGCATTAAATTTACCTGTTGTAATCAGGTTAGTATTGCCGAAACTGAGTGTGCCTGTACCGGAAGTAATTTCTGATGTATTCCCGTTTAATGTCAGATTACTACCCAAATATAAATTTTCACTTATACCCGCAGTTCCTATTACCTGTAATTTGTACAAAGGCGCAGAAGTGCCTATACCCACGTATCCGATTTCGAGGATTCGCATCCGTTCAATATTATCGGTTTTAAAAATCAGGGGTGTACTCGTGTATGTCCCAAGGTAGTCAGTCAGGGTGGGGTCATTTCCGCCAAAACTCCATTTGATGCCGCTCTGCGAATAAGTATATTCAGAAATACAAGCCAAGCTTATAATCACCGAAAGAAAAATCAACTTTTTCATATAGTTAAATTTTAATGGGTTATCAGTCCTTTATTATTTTCCAATCCATTTTCTTTCCGTCTGCAATTGTAGAAAGTATATAGTTACCGGGAGGCAACATGGATAAATCAAGCAAATTCCATGAATCATTACTTTTCTTGCTTAACAGGGTTTTACCTACAAAGTCGATTACAGAAATTTCAATTGCATTGATGTTCTCGGTTTGAATATTAAGGGTTTGTTTAACGGGATTGGGGAATACGGTTATTTTTGAATCATTTGAAAAGTTGTATGTAATCTCCGTTCGTTTTTCCACAATAGTAGAGTCATTTTCAGAAGTAGAATCATTTCTATTTAATACCTGCTTAGTCATGTCAATTGTCCTAAGATCTCTATTGCCTGCATCATCGTATGTGTAGAAAATCTGACTGTAACAATTCATGCAAAATGCAGATAGTATTAAAAGCAAAATCTTTTTCATATTAAGAATATTTAAGCAACTTTAACAAAGATAACAAGTAAGAAATAGTGAAGTCAATACCATGTTAATAACTTTTTTTCCGAGCGTAACGAACGTATTATTCATCGTTGTTACAACGAAACCACTTAAGAAATATATTCTTCTTTCTCAGCGAAATAGAGAATTTATCACCATTGGTTAATATTATTTCATTCGTTTCAGACAGGTATTCCTTAATAAAACCCTGATTAACAATGTGTGAGCGATGAATTCTTAAAAACTTTTTTTTGCACAACCTTTGTTCAATATTTTTTATGTTACAGGCAATTTTCATCTTTTTTTCCTGAGTGATTAAAAAAGTATACCTTCCTGCTGCTTTGCAATAGATTATTTTATCCTTCTCAATCAGACCGATACCCTTTTTTAACCGAATACAAAATACTTCTTCTTTCATTTATCTTTTAATTATGGTTCTATACCACATTGTCGTACAACCAGGCAAAAAGTGATACTGGGTTATTGAATATTTTTGAAAATATTTATTAACTCGCTGGAAAACAAAACAATAAATTTCAATTATTTTTTAACATTTTATTCAATTGAGCGGGAAAGTTTCGTTTATCTCTCTAATCCGCTTGTTTTTTCTTTTTTCCATTAATTCTCCTTCCCTCTCAATATTTTTTTCAGATTCGTTTTCATTCTGTTCGATTTGTTCTATTTCCTTTTCTTCATTTCTTACATTTAGAATATAGTCCGTCGCCTTTTGCGCTTGAGCACTGGCATAGACAATAAACTTCTTGTCTTTCCTTAACCGTTCAAGCCAGCCTTGTATATACGCGACATTGTTACGTTTCCTATCCTATTGTCGTACAACCAGGCAAAAAGGAACCCTGCCTTATGAAAAAAAATGAAAATATTTATTAACTTGCTGGATAACAAAACAATAAATTTCAATTATTTTTACATTTTTATTCGATTGAGCGGGAATATCGTTTATCTCTCTAATCCGCTTGCCTTTTCTTTTTTTATTTTTTCCCTCAATTCTTCTTCCCTCTCAATAATGTTTTCAGGTTCTTTTTCATTAAATTCAAGTTGTTCCACTTCCCTTTCTTCATTCCTTACGTTGAGAATATAGTCAGTCGCTTTCTGCGCTTGCGCACTGGCATAAACAATAAACTTCTTGTCCTTCTTTAACCTTTCAAGCCAGCCCTGTATATACGAAGCATTGTTTTCAACCTGTTCTATAGGAATTCCGGCATAAGATTTCAGGTAGGAGGCTCCCATTTCTGCAGTCAGTTCCTCAATGGCATAGTCCTCTGTTTTGAATCCTTTTGAATTCAATAACTCTTTTCTGTCAAGTCTTTCCTTATGGCCGGTACTATGAACCAATTCATGAAAGAGGGTTGCGTAATAATCCTCACTGCTATTAAAGACTTCCATTCTGGGCATATTGACATAGTCTTGTCCTTTATGATAAAACGCCTTCCCTCCACTTAAGTCCGTACTCAACGATTTTCCGATATAGCTTCTAAATCTTCAATATTATACTTTTATTTCTATACCTTTTTTCTTTATTTCTTCAATAAACGGATCGCCCTTTTTAAAATAATCAGTTGGATAGGGATGAGGTTCTATATCGAAAAACTTTGCGGTAATCGGGGACAATGTCCGCCAGTTTTCAAAAGTATTATCGGTAAACTGGTCAGAGACTAATAATACATCAATATCGGAATCTTTATTAACATTTCCGGAAACAAAAGAACCAAACAATATTACTTTTTTAAAATAAATATTATTTTTATAGCAGTGTTTTACGTACTCTTTTATGAGGTTTATTGCACTTTTTTTAGTAAGCATGATTTCAGTTTTTTAATTTTCTCTAAATAAGCAAGAGTAAACTTCTTATTGCAGATCTTATCAATGTCAGAAACGTAATCGGGATACCGCCCTTCAATAAACGCAAATACAAATATACGATTTATTTTTTTCAAATATAAGTCTTTTATACATTGGCTTTATAATGTTTTTTTTGCCCCGCCCCCGGGTTACATCTTGTAGGGGCTCAAAATTTTGAGCCCCTACGAGTGCATCAGAGCGGGGCTAAAAAAACACCTTTACTTTGCAGTAACGCAGTTCAGATTATTTCTAAAAGGATTTCTACAGATTATCTATTTCCTTCTGTATCTCATTTTCGATTATCTGCATATCGTTTTCATCGGCAAATTTCTGTTGGGCAGCCTGGAATGCAGCATCTAGTTTTTCTTCTTTTACTGTTACTTCACCAATGATCTTATTCATGTGTATCTGATCTTTTTCGGAAATATCACCTTTTATGTACATGTCAATAAGTTCCTTATAAGCGGTCTCATATACTTCTATATAAAAGTTAAACAGGTCTATTGCTTTGTCACGAAATTCAGTATTGCCATTAAAATCAGTTAGTCTTTTTACCTGCTTAAGGGCATCTTTTGCTTCGTCGCCAAATTCTTTGTATTTATTTCTAAGCTCCGTATCATCGCATTTATCCATACAATTTACAAGTTCAACTATTTTACTATAAACCGCAGTCTGTTTGTTTATAATGAAGTCGTTATACCTTACAGAACTTGAGAATTCCATGGCCGAAGTGTCGTCTTCGGTGGTTGTTAACTGATCGGTTGTATTATCATCATTAAGTTCATTCTGGGCCTGATTAAGGGCGTCCAGTATTTCCTGACTTCCGCCGCCGCATGATATAGCAAATACTGCTATCAGAGAGATAATAATAATTGTTTTCATAATTTTTTTTTGCTAAAGTAATAAAAATATTTATTGACACCACACATCGAAATTAAATTCCAAGCCCAAAATTCCAAGCCGCAAGACCAAAGGGACAGTTCCCCTGGAATTACTGCTCATTGAACATTTGGCATTGTTCATTAAAACGATAAAAATGTTCAATGTCAAACGAACAACAAACAATGAACAAGTATGTACCCTTGGAATTTGGGACTTGTATCTTGGAATTTATAGATCCCCGCTTTGCATACATGAAAATTTACTTACCCGACAGTATCTTGTTGTATTCTTCTTTGTTGTTCAATATCCGAACAGCCTCCTTAAGTTCCTTATCATCTTTCAGGAATGATTCTATGCGCCCGGTCTGAAAATAATACCGGCTTACTATCTCTTCCTGCAGAAGGCGGGATATTTCGACCCGGAATGTCTGAAGATCCTGGTTCTTATCGTGTGCAATCTTTTTCTCAAGTTTATCGAATTCGTCTTTAGCGCTGCTGTAATATTTCTCTTCCTTTGCAACTTCTATCAGTTTGCCTAACATATCATCGCTTTGTGACAGATAGTCGAAATCCTTATCCTGTAAATATGCCACAAATGAACTGTACACGTCATCTTTTATACCGAACTCACGTGCCGGCGCAATTTTGGGATTTTTATAAAAGAAGTCGGTTGCAAAATTGAATACGTGATTTTTGTTCACCAGGCTGATGGCAATATTACTGTACCGCTCCGACTCTGTCTTTATATCCGGGTCAATTCCTCCTCCGTCGAAAACAGGGCGCTTGTTGCGTGTGTAGAATTTATTAATAAGGCTGTCGGAAATTTTCCCGGCGCTACCATCATCGTTTCTGTGTGAATAGTCTATTACCTGAATGCATCGACCGGAAGGTGTGTAATATTTTGCGGTCGTAACTTTAAGTTTAGTCTTATAACTCAGGTCGCGCGTTGTCTGTACTAGTCCCTTGCCGAAAGTACGTTGCCCGACCACTACACCCCGGTCAAGATCCTGTATAGCCCCTGCAACTATTTCAGATGCCGATGCAGAACCGCTATTGACAAGAACCGCTACCGGAGTCTCTATGTCATAAGGCAAAGCTGCGGCCGTATAGTTTTTATCCCAGTCTTTGACTTTTCCCTTTGTGCTTACAATAACTTCGCCTTTGTTTATAAAGAGATTCGAAATATAAACCGCTTCAATAAGAAGACCGCCGGGGTTACCGCGAAGGTCAATGACTATTCCTTTAACGGTATTCTTTTCTTTAAGATCAGCCAGGGCTTTTTTTACTTCCTGCGCTGCATTTTCGGTAAAGTTCGACAGGTTGATATATGCTATCCCATCTTCGACCATACCGTAATACTGTACATTCTTGATCTTTATTTCTTCCCTCAGAAGGTTTTTTTCAACAGGCTTTTCCTCTCCCGGACGTTTCAACAGCAGCTTAAGTTCGGTATTCGGTTGTCCTTTCAGTAACTCGCGTACTTCTTCGGATGACTTTCCCTTTATCGGCCTGCCGTCAATTTCTGTGATTATATCGCCCGCCCTTACATCGTTTTTCTGAGCAGGGAATCCTTCGTATGGGTCGGTGATCACAATATTCTCACCGTCCTCCCTTATTCCCGCCCCTATTCCCCCGTATTCGCCTGTCGTCATCAGTTTAAGGTCTTCCATCTGGGATTCAGGAATGAATACCGTGTATGGGTCTAGCGATTCAAGCATGGCATCTATGGCTTGTTTTATAAGGTCGGCGGGGCTGATCTCATCAACATAAAAAATGTTGATCTCACGCATAAGTGAATGGAAAATATCGAGGTTTTTAAGGATTTCAAAGTCCTTATCATCGTCTGCGTAGTATGTTGCAGTAGTGACAACAAGCGTAAGCGGCAAAACAAGCAGGAGGATAAGCTTGCGGATCCTTTTGTTAATCTTCATTTTCATGTCCTGTTGCTTTGTATTTTTTTAATGTGAAAGTTGACGGTGCGGGATCGTACCCGTGCCCGCCCCACGGGCTGCATCGCAATATGCGCCAGAAGGCAAGGGCAAAACCTTTGAACGGTCCCTGCTTTTTTATAACCTGAAGAGCATAGTCTGAACATGTGGGCGTAAAGCGGCAATATCTTCCGATAAAAGGTGATAATGTCACTTTGTAACCTTTTATCATCCCTATAAGGACAAACCAACCCAAACACACCCAACAC
>CAZEWB010000004.1:20148-27411 GCA_964515655.1 uncultured Bacteroidales bacterium | reverse complement strand
CAACTGTCAACTGCCAACTGCCAACTGACGGAAGTAAAGGGCGACAAAATGCCCGTCTCCATCTATGCCCGCATGCAGCCATTTACAAAACAGTCATTTGGTATTGATGAAGGTGACCTGTTGTACATTTTCAGTGATGGATTTGCCGATCAGTTTGGCGGACCTGAAGGTAAAAAGTTCAAGTACAAAGCTCTAAAGAATCTGCTCCTGGCCGGCAGCCTGCAATCAATGGCCATCCAGAAAGAGAATCTTATAAAAACTTTTGACGACTGGAAGGGTGAAAACCCCCAGATTGATGACGTGCTTATCATAGGGATAAAAATATAATATGACCAGGGCAGAGAGATATTGTAAAGTTATTGATTGGTTCGAAAAAAATATGCCGGTTGCCGAGACGGAACTGCGTTACCATGATTCGTACCAGTTACTTGTTGCAGTCATACTTTCTGCTCAGTGCACAGATAAACGGGTAAACATAATTACGCCGCCATTTTTTAAAATATTCCCTGATGTTTTTTCTCTTGCAAAAGCTAAAATAAACGAAATATTTGAATTGATAAGATCGTGTTCGTACCCCAATAACAAAGCTAAGAACCTATTGGGCATGGCAAAAACGATTGCAGAAAAATTCAACGGAGTTGTGCCTGATGAATACGATGAACTGATAACCGTTCCCGGCGTGGGGAGGAAAACCGCCCATGTGATCTTATCCGTTGCATTCGATCAGAATAAACTTGCTGTTGACACACATGTACACAGGATTTCTGCGAGAATAGGTTTGACATCCGGCGCAAAGAACCCTCTTGAAACAGAAAAACAACTTATGAGGTACATCCCGGAAAATCTTGCCGGTAAAGCGCATCACTGGCTCATCCTGCATGGGAGATATGTCTGCAAGGCACGGACACCTCTTTGCGGAGAATGTGGAATTAAGTTATTCTGTAAGTATTATTCCAGGGGAAAAAGATGATTTGTTCGGGTTAACTTATTACCAGTTTCCTGCATATCACCGTTCCATCTGAAAACGAAAGTCTTAAAAAGTAAAGGCCCGGATTTAAATTGCCCCGGCCAATAGTGATCTTGTTATCTGCAATGTCATTGTATTTGCAAATTGACTTGCCGGTAAAATCTGTTATTTCCAGATCATAATTAACATTATCATGCCGGCAAACATGAATTGTTGTATTTGTTCCGAAGGGATTCGGATAAATATTTACAGAGATATTATTATATGAATTATCTTCTGCGCTAACACTCTGATAATCGTACCCATCCGACAACAACGAATGGCAGCCGTATATGTCTAAAACCCCTGCGTAATACATTCCGCTGGCCGCTGGCTGAAAATAATTAACGGTGTTGCTGTATACACATGTCGAGTCGAGATACCAGTAATACATCAGGTACCCCGAAGTAGCGAACAAAGTGTCATCAGATTGTGTAATTACCGGTTGTGGCGGCAGCGCGTTGACAGTGACATCGGTCACTGCCACTGAAGTACATCCGTCCGCGTTTGTTACTGTCACCGTGTATGTTCCGGAGTCGGTACTGTCCGCATTAGCAACTGAGGGATTTTGCATTGTGGAAATAAAATCGCCGGGGCCGCTCCACGAATAAATTGTTCCGCCGGACGAGAACAGAGCCAGCGTGTCTCCCTGGCAGATGGGACTGTTGCTGCCGGTGTTGACCGAAGGTAACGCAAAAACGATAACTGCGGTTGTTGCAGTATTTGTGCAACCCTGCGTATTGGTGATGGTAACTGTATATGTTCCCGCATTGACAGCAGAAGCCGTTGGTATTGTGGGATTCTCAATGGTCGAACTGAACCCGCCCGGACCGCTCCATGAATATGTTGCGCCACCGCCGGAAGTCAGTAAAATATTCTCGCCCGCACATACGGGACCATTGTTGCTTGCGAAAGGAGATACAGAAGGCGTGCACTCGCTTGCTACAATTGCCACATTGTCGAACTTCACTAAAAAAGTGTTTGAGTTATTATAGCCGCAGTTTGGTTCCATGTAAAAAAGTATGTTCGTTTTATTCGCAATGGCCGACAGATCGAACTTTACCTCGGCAGTGTCGCAGTTCCGGAGAACACTGAACTTAAATCCCTTGCCATTAACACCGGAATCATATGTGACATCTGTTCCGTTGATCTTTACAGAGACCACGTTGTGCTTGTAGCCGTTATCGGCCCATACATAAAAGCGGCACCAGTCGTTAGGCTGAGATGCAAAATACGAATTCGAGACATTGAATGTAAGCAAGACCGTGTCCTTGCCGGAACAGTTAACTTCCGGTAATCGCAGAAAATTTCCCCAGTAATTATTCCATGAACCTGAATACCCTACACACGAGCCGGTGCATCCGCCGCTTGAAAGAAAATCTATCGGGGTGTTGTAATTCGGTGCGAACCATACAGTTGTTGATGCCGATGTGCCGTGCACAAGTATGTCCGTAGTGAACGCCTGGGGACCTAACAGATATGTCTGAGCGTTTGCAATACAGCAGATAATAAAGCAAACCGGCAGCAATATATTCTTTTTCATAAAATTGATTTTACAGAATCAAAAATAAAAAATCCCTGCGATATATTCCGTATAATCGAATTAATTTTACGAACTTTCATTTTTTTTCAGGAATATTTATGGAGAACCCAGTACCGGATAAAAGGATAACCGACTTCATCAAAAAGCACCATGTGCTGACTCTTGCGACTTTAGGTAAAAGTACTCCCTGGTGCTGCAACTGTTTTTATGCATACCTCGAGGATGAAAACGCCCTTGTTTTCACTTCGGATGACGATACAAGGCATGTAAAGGAGTTCCTGCTGAATAATGTTGTTGCAGGGTCCATTGTACTTGAGACAAGGATCATCGGGAAGATACAGGGCATTCAGTTCACAGGCCTTGTAGCAAAACCAGTTGACGAGTCACTAAAAAAATGCCGCCGCCGCTACCTCCGCCGCTTCCCATACGCCGCACTGATGGAGACCTCGCTCTGGATACTGAAACTGGAATATATTAAAATGACAGATAACAGGCTGGGGTTTGGGAAGAAACTTGTATGGGAGAAATAAATTGTTCATCCGACGATTCCATGTTCTCGCCGGTTAGTCTTCTTATACACTTCGGTAAACGTGCTCGAACGATGGAATATCGGACTAATAGCCGACCTTCCATCGTCCCGCAGGGACATGGAAGCGTCGGAGGAGCCGGGAAATTACTTCCATTTGTTTCGTTAAAATCATTATCTTTGCATATAGAGGGTTCTGATTATTATTAAATTAAGATTCTATGAAAAAACATAACCTCATAAAGTTCGCAGCAACACTTTGCCTGCTGCAGTTGATTTTGCAAACCTCTGTCTTTGCCCAATGGTTCTGGATAAATCCTTTACCACAAGGTAATATTTTAAAATCTGTATTTTTTACAGATGCAAATACGGGCTATGCTGTTGGATCCGCTGGAACAATTATCAAAACAACGGATGCAGGTGCAAGTTGGACTTATCTGACTAGTGGAACAACGGCCAATCTTTTATCAGTGTATTTTATTGACGCAAGTTTCGGGTTTATTGTCGGAGAAGAAGGAACGATATTGAAGACTTCAGATTCAGGTATAAGCTGGAGTGCGTTAACAAGTGGAACGAGTAACCGTCTTTATTCTGTATGTTTTACTGATTTAAATACGGGTTTTGTGGTTGGAGATAATGGAATGATATTAAAGACCACAGATGCGGGCGTAAACTGGACTTTTATATATGGTGGAATTGGTAATACTTTACGTTCTATATATTTTACTGATGCAAATACAGGCTATGCTGTTGGGTATAGTGGTAAAATCATAAAGACCACAGATACAGGTGCAAATTGGGATACTCTTTCATGCGGAACGACAAAAAACCTGCATTCGGTTTTTTTTATTGACGAATACACAGGTTATGCCGTTGGATATTCAGGTACAATTATTAAGACATCAGATTCAGGTGCAACCTGGACTTCTCTTTCAAGTGGAATAACCAACGAGTTAACTTCAGTTTTTTTTACTGATATTAATACAGGCTATGCTGTCGGTGCAACAGGGAAAAATTTAAAGACTACAAATGCAGGCGCTACCTGGACTATACAAACAAGTGGAATGAATTACTGTATTTGGTCCGTATATTATACTGACACAAATACAGGATATTTTGTGGGAGATTGGGGCAAAATTGCAAAAACTAATAATGGTGGCACAAACTGGTCTTTTCTTTCTAGTGGAATGACAACCGATTTACATGCAGTATTGTTTACTGATGCAAATACTGGTTATGCTGCCGGAAAATCAGATAAAATTCTTAAGACCACAGATGCGGGTGCAACCTGGAATGAAATTTCAAGTGGAACTACTTATTACATATATTCATTATATTTTATTAACCCGGATACCGGTTATGCCGTAGGTTCTGGTGGAATAATACTGAAGACCGAAAATGCAGGCGCAAATTGGGCTACAATTTCAAGTGGCATGGCCAATATTCTTTATTCAGTATTTTTTACTGACAAAGATACCGGATATGCTGTTGGATACCCCGGAAAGATTTTAAAGACCACTAATGCCGGAGTCAACTGGAACGCACTTTCAAGCGGAACAACAAATAGTCTGTCGTCAGTATACTTTACAGGAGCAGATACCGGTTTTGTTGTAGGTGATGCCGGAACTATTTTAAAAACTATCGACGGAGGCAATAACTGGACCGAACAAGCAAGTGGAACAACGTACAGTTTAGTATCTGTATATTTTACTGATAAGAATACTGGATATATTATAGGACCTGGAATAGAAATCTATAAGACTACCGATGCGGGCATTAACTGGAATGCTATTCCGTTTGGAGCAAATAGCGCTTTACATTCTGTTTTCTTTACTGATGCAGATAACGGCTATATTGTTGGAAATAATGGTTTGATTTTTATGACAACTGACGCTGGTGTTAACTGGACCGTGCAACCCAGCAAAACAAACAACTGGTTAAGCTCAGTATATTTCACTGATGCAAATACAGGATATGCTGTTGGAGCATATGGAACAATATTAAAGACCACTGATGGCGGCGTTGTATGGGTTGACGATAATACAACAAAGGTTGATAATGAAATAACGATTTATCCCAATCCCGCCAGTTCCCAAATAACTATTGAAATTGCATCGTATTCGGTTTGCAAAAATGCAATGGTTAATATTTTTGATATAAATGGTAGAGTAATAAAATCTCAAAGTTTAGAACTCACTTGTCATGATTCTGAACAGGAAACATTTGTAATGGATATTTCCGGGTTGCCGGTCGGTATGTATTATTTAAAATATCAGGCAACCGATTTTACAGAGGTAAAAAAGTTTGTAAAATACTAGTCTGTATTTTTCTCTCAGCATAACGCCAGCGCGCGCACAAAAAATTCAGTCATGCTGAGCCGACCAGGATGTAAGAATTATTTCGGTTGAAGTAATAAGGTCGTGTCGAAGCACGGCTGATTTTTTTTGTTCTCGCTCTCTTTCTCACTCTGATTTTCCCGCGCACATACTTCGACACGGACATTAAAGTTCATGAAAATAAAAGCAATCATGACGTCCGGCTCAGTATGATCCTGCACTTCAGATCCCTTCCTGTTTTTCCGGACCTGATCCGGAATCTCACATGCACAACTCACAAATTTTATATGAGATATGGGAGGTGAGAATTAAAATGTATTCCCCGCACTAAAAAACATATTGTAACAAACTAAAGAAGAATTCGTAAAAGTGTTGAGAAATGATAAATTATGTATTATGAGGATTTTTAGATTGTTATTGCTGGGTAGTTTACTTTTTATTGCCTTTAACTCATTTTCACAGGGATATAATAAAAAGTCGAAAAAGGATAAACCGCTTATTATTTCTTTGAGCGGGGGAGTTGCCGGAGGTGATTATGATGGGATTTCCGCAATAAGCCCGTTTTTATATCTGGAGTTAAGAAAAACGGCAATACGGCTTGGAAGATATTTTAATTTTTCCTATGATTTTAATGTGGGGCCTCATGTTGCCATTTTCAAGGGCCAGTATATTGTCGGAAGGGCAATAGCTGTTTATCCCGCTGCACAGTTTACCTTTAATTTTAATGCACTGGCAGGAGCCACGCCTCCTACGAAGAAGCAAGCCATAAAAATACCTGTTGGTTTTTTTCTGGGCCCCGGCGTATACATGTCTGCAGGAACGTATGGATCCGTTATTGGCGTATTATCGGGGAATATTTACGATAATGAACCAAAAAAAATGTCGATAATTGATGGCGGACCCATGGTGAATTTTGGGTTAAGATTCAAATTAAGTAAGAGGTATTATTTTGGTATCCGGGTTTTTGGCGCCTTTACGGTTGTAAATGAAGTGGCGATTGGCGGCGGAAGCCTTGTTTTTCCGGTTAATCTGGGGAAATATGCCAATGCAAGGTAATAGGCATTCGTGTCGAAGGACGTCTGATTATTTCGCTCTCGCTCTCTTTCTCATTCTGATTTTCCCACGCACATACTTCGACACGGACATTATAGTTCATGAAAATAAAAGCAATCAAGATGTCCGGCTCAGTATGACACCAACGCGCTAAAAGGAACAATCATACCAGCCACCAAAATCGTAACGGGATCGGCGGTTCGGACAATTTTCCGCGGTTATACTTTCAACTGCATTTTAATCAACAATAAATTTCGCAGACATTACGCTATTTTCTGATACCACTTTCACAATGTAAACACCCGAAGGAATTTCACCGGTATCAATTCTGAGATTTTTTACTTTTTCGATTTCTGACCGGAAAACCTCTTTCCCCCTGAGGTCAAATATCACGATCCTGCCGGAAACTGAATTTCCAAAGGAAATATTTACAAATTCCTCTGCTGGATTAGGGGAAACCAATAATTCTGAATTATTTGTAATTCCATGTGTTCCGTCACCAATATCCACAGAATAAATCCTGATACTATCAATCAACCAGCCTTCACGAGAATTGTCAATACTGTCTGAAATAAAATTAAACCGTAAGATCATTGTGTCAGGAGGAATGTCGAGAATATCCTTAACATACAACCAGTGCCATGAAAAAACCGTATGATTCCATTCATTTGGGCTACCCGAAAAGCCATATTCTCCGTTAAAAAGTGTATCGCTTTCGCTGTAAAGATTTTCCTGATCCCATGCCCAATGTGGATTTGCAGGAGATACCTCAGCATAATTCTGCATATCTTCGATGATA
>CAZEWB010000004.1:0-20138 GCA_964515655.1 uncultured Bacteroidales bacterium | reverse complement strand
TGTGTTGGGTGTGTTTGGTTTGTGTTGTCCCATATCCCACGAAACAGATATAAACCCGCCGTCTTTCAGAGTATCTGTATCGATCTTATACCAGAAGTCAATAAATAGATTTTCTAAATAAGAGTTATAACTGAAAAAAACATTAAATGCTCCCAGATACAAATCAAAATAAGAATGATTATTTATTGGATACGTGTTAATAGTGTCTGTAACCATAGCATAAGGTTGAGAAAATGCTGAATTAAAAATTATTTTCTGCGGTGTCCCGACATGCCAGATGTTCTGTATCGAAGTGTCAATGCTAATGTAACTACAAGGCGATTCAAAATTAATGGTATCCCATATTCCGATAATATCGCCAAAACCACTTTGTGAATATATAAGCAGGCTATTCACTGTTAAAAAAAGGGTAATGATAATTTTTTTCATGTCACTGATTTTTTAGAAAAGCAAAAAAGTGTCAATACTAACTGATATTGAAAAATAGCGTTTATTCATTGCATTTGCAGATAAAGATTTTGTCCCAAACAAAGATAAGAAAAAAAGATTTAAACCGGATTACAGTCTGCATTTAAGTTTTCAATTTGGCATAAACACTTTTTAAGAAATTCAATTTGTAATACTATTTTTTATTACATTTGTTTAGTTAAACCTAACCAGAAACCATATGAAAAAAATCGTTACAATTTTTTTGAGCATGATGTTCGGAGTGTCGTTATTTGCAGCTCCGGTGTCTCAGGAAGCAGCACAGAAGGTGGCACTTTCGTATTACAAACACTACAATGCAAAAACATCGGATTATGCAATTTCAAGTGTTTTTGTGAATAATTACGATGGGCTAACAACCTTTTATGTATTCAAATTTCAGTCGGGCGGATTTGTAATTATATCGGCTGATGATGCCGTAATACCCGTTCTCGGATATTCCGAATGCGGATACTTTGATGAAAACAACATGCCCCCGAATGAATCGGCCTGGCTTGAGAATTACAGTAAAGAAATTGAATATATCGTTATAAATAACATTGATAATAAAGAAACTGTAAAACAATGGAATGATACCCGGAACGGTATTTTCAATAATTTAAAATTATCTGTAAATCCGTTATGCGCTACTACGTGGGATCAGGATAGCCCATACAACCAGAGCTGTCCGAGCAATACATATGCCGGATGTGTTGCTACTGCTATGGCCCAGGTTATGAAAAAATGGAATTATCCGGCCACCGGTTCCGGTTCTCATTCCTATACCACTGCCACCAACGGATATACTTGTTCGGCAAACTTTGGCGCTACAAATTACGATTGGACAAATATGCTCAACAGCTACAGCGGCGGTTCAACCAGTGCACAGAAAGCAGCCGTTGCAACGCTGATCTATCATTGCGGAGTTTCGGTTAATATGGATTATGATGCAAGCGGATCCGGTGCATATACATGGGATGTGCAAACTTCCCTGATTAATTTTTTCAATTATTCTCCTTCGGCCGAGGTACAATTCAAGGATTATTTCACTTCAACCAACTGGTCGAACATGTTAAAAGCCGAATTGGATGAAGGAAGGCCTGTTTTATACTCCGGTGATGATGGCAGCGCAGGCCATGCATTTGTCTGCGATGGATATAATATCTCAGGCCTGTTCCATTTCAACTGGGGTTGGTCGGGTTCTGCTAACGGATACTTTTCTATTGGCAGTTTGAACCCTATTGGTTATTCTTTCAACCAGAATAATATGGCTGTAGTTCGTATTATCCCGCCATTAGGGCAACCAGTTGCTGATTTTACCGCTGATAATACCATTCCCCCCGTGGGTTCAAATGTTAATTTCACTGATCTGTCAGCAAACAATCCTACCTCATGGTACTGGACATTTGAAGGTGGTTCTCCCTCAACCTCCACAGCACAGAATCCCACCAATATTACTTATTCAACTGCAGGACTGTATCAGGTAACATTGACTGTTTCAAATGCTTCCGGTTCTGATACAAAAATAAAAGTTCAGTATATCAATGTTGGCGGCGTTCCTTCGGCATGGATAAAACAGAATACCGGCTTGTCAAATTCATCCGGAGGAATTTCCAGTATTAGTATCGTTAATCCATATGTGGTTTGGGCAAGTGAAATTGATGAAACAGGCTCAACTACCAGTTTTTTACAGGGTTTTACCCGTACTGAGAATGGTGGTGTTACATGGACCTCCGGAACCATAACATTTACAGGTTCTACTTCATTCGGAATTGCCAACCTTTGTGCTTTAAGCGATCTGGTATGTTATGCAGCCATGTACCCCGGTTCTGCCGCCAATGGGGGTTATGTGGCTAAAACAGTTGACGGGGGAGCTACATGGTCGATCGCAAATTCACCCAATTATTCCTCAAGCTGGCTTAACCTGGTACACTTTTTTGATGCCAATAACGGGGTGGCCATGGGCGATCCTTCGGGAACGGATTATATAATCTTTACTACTTCGAACGGAGGAACAAGCTGGACACAGGTTTCCACGACTTCATTGCCTAACTGTACTTCCGGTGAAACAGGTATTACCACCATGTACGATACTTATCAGAATAATATCTGGTTCGGAACTTCCAAAGGAAGGGTATACCATTCTACAGACAAAGGTTTAACCTGGACAGTAGCTACAACAGGTTTAGGCTCTTCTGCCGTAGTAATGCCTGTATTCAAGGATGCCCTGTACGGAATTGCTGTCGGGACAAGTAATTCAACCGGTGCTTACATAGGTATGAAGAAAACCACTGACGGCGGAGCTACATGGACCACAATTACTCCCACCGGTTATTATGTTAAAAATCCCAATATCGATTTTGTTCCTGGCACAACATCAATGTGGGTTGACGGAGCTGCTTATCCGGGATCCGGTTCGTCATACAGTATCAATGATTGTGCGAGCTTTTTGGATATTGATACTGCTTCTACAGTTCAATATACATGTGTACAGTTCCTGGATGCGAATACAGGCTGGGCAGGAACCCTGAATGAAAGCTCTACTGTTGGCGGTATCTACAAATGGAATCCTTCCATTTTAGTAGGAACCAATGATATTCTTCAAAAATGGGATAATATCTCCATTTTCCCGAACCCTGCAAGTACGGAACTGCATGTGATAATAAGTGAAATTGTTTCGGGTTCGTACGAGATTACCCTTTACAACCTCCAGGGCCAACCCCTCTACACAGTTAACGCAAATGACTCCGAAACCATTTTCGACATTTCCCAACTCCCCGCAGGGATTTACTGCATAAAAATCCTGGGCAACGGAATATGCACGACAGAGAGGGTGGTAAAATGTCTGAACCACTGATTTCAAGGTGATTATTTTGATTACTATGATTAATAATGTCTTGACCTCTGATTTTAAAATGATTAATCTGATTTACTATGATTAAGAATGAGTATTTATATTCGAAGATTACCGAAAAAATAATCGGTTGCGCGATGGAAGTGTGCAAAGAGTCTGAAATTTAAACGCGTAATAAACAAAAAATTCAAACAAAATAAACAACGCCCCAAAGTCTAATCATAGTAATCAAAAAAATCATAAAAGAATCAGTGGTTCAGACAATTTTTACAGAACCGGCAGTTTATCCGGCGGAATAAGGCTTTTTATCCTCTCTATCTGCGTCTGTTTGTTTACTTCGCGCATTTTATTCGCAGTATTTGTGAAATACTGATGTATGTTCAGGAATTTGTATTGCATTACATTCCATGCGTCAATGTTTGTGACGATGTTTTGTTCGGCAAGTTCTTTAAAAAGCATATTCGAAACAGGGATAAAATCGGAGCGGCCAAGATAGTCGAGGTCCGAATCGCAGATTATCTTCTGAAGTAAAGTCTGAGGCCTCGGAGGCAACTCGGTTGCCATTATAATCTCGTTGATCTTTTCTATCTGCTCCGGCAGATAACCGAAGCGGGGCAATATTTCATTGGCAATTTCTGTGCTGATCTTTTCATGGCCTTTCGACTGGACGGTCTGTCCTGAATCATGGAACAATGCCGCTGTTTTAATAAGAAGAAGATCTTCGTCCGAAATTCCTTCGCCGGTGCCGATAATTTCAACTTGGGTTATTACGTCAATGGTGTGTTTAAGGTTATGGTAATAAAGGTATTTTGGCAGCTCGCGCTCCAGTTTGTCAAGGATAAATTCTTCAAGGTCGTCGTAGCGGATAAGCTGGAAACGCAAATGGAATGCGTGATTGAACTTTTTTCCATGTTCGTCTTCGGAATAATTGGGAAGTAATCTTTTAGCCTCGAACAATGAAACGTCGCCCATGTACTTTACGGGGATTTTACATAAGAAATGGCACTGGAAGTATGACTCAACAAGTTCGCGGGTATTTTCGGAGATAATGATCTTCCCGCTTTCCGATGCAGCTTCAATGCGGCTGGCAATATTTACTGTCTCGCCCTTTACTTCGTAAATGATTTTCTTTTTTCCCGAAGGCTGTGCAACAACAGGCCCGGTATGGATACCCATTACGATCTGCCATATCCTCTTTTCGGGGCCGAAAAGTTCATTCTGAAAACGTTCGAGTTCGTCCCTTATCTCAAAAGCAGCAAGTATCATTTCGATCGGGTTCGTGCGGTTCTTTAAGGGAATACCGCCGGTGAGCATGAGAGTATCGCCAACACTTGAGGTCTTTTCGATATTGTATTTCTTAAGGATATGTTCTATCTGAAAAAAGAACTGGTCGAGGTCGTCAATAAGTTTGTGTGCATCGTCTTCTTCGGACAATTTTGTGAATCCTTTTATACTTGCAAAAAGGACGGTGACCATTTTAAAGCGCATGGATTTTTTGTCGGCCGACTCCAGGTCCTGTTTGCGCGCAAGTGATTTTATCTCATTGTCAAGACAACGGTTTTTTTCTATCAGGTCGTGGTTACGCTGCAGCAATTCGTCTCTTTCGCTTATCAGTCCTGCGATTCTCTTTTTCAGTTCTTCTATGCCGGGTTCTTCTGCCATTGCTTTATTATGAATGCAGGTATAAAATTAATAAAAAATACATTATAAAATAAAAAAACCGGCTGTTTTTCAAACAACCGGGCTTTTCTGGTATTTAATTTAGAATTATTTGTGTCTGTCTATAAAGTATGTGTTTGGATCATAATGTCCGAGTTCAAGGCTTTCGAAGTTTTTTAAACCAGGAGTTTACTTGTTTGTGTAAATGACTGGTTTAAAAAACGAGAGTAACGAAGAAATCGGACATTATGGACAAACACTATTTGGGCATGCCCTTGCATCCTGTGCTAGTGCCTGGTTGCATTCCCTGGCCGGTGCATCCTGTTTTCATTTCTCCGCCGGGGCAGCAGTTCTTTCCGTGGTTCATGCCTCCGCAATTCTGGCCCATGCCCATATTGCCACAACAGGAACCCATCCCCATATTGCCGCAACCTGAACCCATTCCCATACCACCGCATTTTCCTTTGCATTTTTTTCCGCCACAATTCTTGCTCATGTGCTGGTCGAAGATCATTTTCTGCTCATCATTCAGCATTTTCCTTATTTCCTGATGATGTGCAATTTTCTTTTTCATGATGTCACCTTTAAGCACCATCATTTCGTCAATGGTTTTGCCTATTGCTGCCATGTCGGGAGCTTCTGCAATTTCAAGTACTTTAAGGTGAGCCTTCTTTTCATCTATCTGGGCATCAATTAAAGCAAGTTCTTTGTGAAAAGCCATTCCTTTTGCCATGATCTGTTTTTTCTGGTCTTCGGTTAGTCCCGGCAGCATGTTGAGGCAATGACCGGGGCCGCAGTCCGGGGCGACAGCTTCTGTATTTGCTTCCTTTCCCTGCTGACCACCTGTATGAGGCTGGGCAAACATAACTGATACGAACATCAGTATAATTCCTGATAACAATGCAATCTTTTTCATGTGTTTTTATTTTTTTGATTTACGGGTTTTTGACTCTTTGTTTTCCGAAAGGTTTAATCCCTAAAAAATATTTTACCTTTTTTTGTAATTATTCAGGTTGTTCCGGGTGTCCGGCTGAAATGGTCATGGTCTATGGTCAGAGCAACGGGTCAGGTTATAAGTCGTGGTCTTTGGTAATCTACGACTATTACAACCGCCTATTTGCAGAAGACCTTGTTTGTACGACATTCCATCGTTCCCGGAATTTATATTAAGTTTATTTATTATAATGTGGGATCATGGAAGCGTCGTACTGGTTGTAAGTATTATCCATCCGACGAATCCATGTCCCAACCCATCAGCTTTTTACCCTAACAGCAACAAACTAATCTATTATTCCTGTTGCGGGACGATGGATTGTCGGATTCAGCACGAAGCCGAACGAAGAAATTTGAAGTTTTTTAGAGCCGTCCTAAAGGTACTCATCTCCCTTTTCAAACTTCAGATTGTTGACCATTTCACGAAGCGCTTTCTCTTCGTCTTTAGGACAGATAAGAAGCAGGTTGTCGCGTTCTGCCACAACAAAATTGTTTAATCCGTACACCATTGCAAGTTTTCCTTTGGGAAGATCGAATAACGAACCGCTGGTGTTGTGTGCCAGTACGTTATTTCCCCTTATCACATTCTTGTTCTTATCGTGTTTACAGTTATCGTACAATGAGCTCCATGTGCCTAAGTCGCTCCAGCCGAAGTCAGAGCATTTTACTGCAACGTTCTGTGCCTTTTCCATGATCCCGTAATCGATGGAAATGTTTTTTACTTCTTTGTAAATGGCATCAACAATAGCCGATTCTTTGCGTGTTCCAAAGTGATCCTTTTTTTCTGCAAACAGAACGTCAACTTCTTCGAGATGCTTTTTAAACGCTTCGTTTATTGTCTTTAAACTCCACACGAAAATACCGCTGTTCCAGTAAAATTCACCGCTTTTAAGGAAGATCTTTGCCATTTCGGTATCGGGTTTTTCGGTGAATGTTTTCACTTTATTAAATCCTTTTTCAATGACCTTTTTACTATCGACCTGGATATAACCATAAGCTGTTTCGGGACGGTGGGGTTTTAATCCGATCGTAAGAAGCATCTCATGTTCACGGCAGAATTCTGTTCCCGAGGAAATATCTTTAATGAACTCTTCTTCGTTCATTATTAAATGATCGGAAGGTGCAACAATAATTATTGCATCCGGATTGATCTTCTGAATACGGTAGTTTGCGTAAGCAATGCAGGGGGCGGTATTTCTGCGGGCCGGTTCAAGAAGGATATGAGAGGGGTTTATTTCGGGTAACTGGTCAACAACATGTTCTTTGTACTGGACGTGTGTGACAACAAAAATATTTTCAGTGGGGCATATCTTGCTGAAACGTTCAAAAGTCTGCTGAAGAAAAGTCTTTCCGGTGCCAAGAACATCTATGAACTGTTTGGGTTTTGCCTGCCTGCTTATCGGCCAGAACCTTGTGCCGGCGCCTCCGGCCATTATCACACAAAATACATCTTCCATTTCGATCCTTTATTAATGAACCGCAAAACTAAGAAAAAAAAATATATCACCAAAGGTGTTAAAAATCAAAATGATTGAATTGTTTCAGATCGCCGAGCCATTGTAATAAATCGGACTATTTCTTCTTTGAAATCTCGAAATTTTAGTTTAGGTTTGAACAAAATTAATATATGCAAAAATACCGGGTGTTGATACTTGGCAGTGGGGGACGGGAACATACTCTGGCATGGAAAACAGCACAAAGCCCTTTACTTGGAAAACTTTATATTGCCCCGGGAAACGGAGGTACGGCAGAGGTAGCCGAAAATATTAAATTAGATCTGCTTGATTTTGACTCTGTATCGCAATTCATTAAAAAAGAAAAGATCGATGTACTTATTGTTGGCCCCGAGGAACCTCTTGTAAAAGGAATAACTGATCATCTGAAAAAAGAAAAAGGTCTTGAAACCATTATTATTGTCGGACCGTGTGCTGCAGGAGCCATGCTCGAAGGAAGCAAAGTATGGTCAAAGCATTTCATGCAGAAATATAATATTCCCACAGCGCGGCATCGTTCATTCGGAACAGAAGATCTGAATTCTGCTTTTGATTTTCTGAAAACACTCAATCCCCCTTATGTGATAAAGGCAAGCGGTCTTGCTGCCGGCAAGGGGGTCATTATCACTGAAGATATCAATAATGCATGTGATACAGTAAGCGAAATGCTTAACGGAAGTTTTGGTGAGGCGGGAAAAGAACTTGTTATAGAGGAGTTCCTGGACGGTATCGAAGTTTCTGTATTTGTTCTTACAGATGGAAAAAACTATGCTCTTTTACCCGAAGCCAAGGATTACAAACGTATAGGTGATGATAATACCGGTCCGAATACCGGAGGCATGGGAGCGGTTTCTCCTGTCCCGTTTGTCGATAATATCTTTATGGGTAAGGTAAAAACTCGGATCATCAAACCAACAATACAAGGATTACGCAGCGAGGGAATAGATTACAAGGGATTTGTGTTTTTCGGACTCATCAATGTCGGCGGGGATCCTTTTGTTATTGAATACAACGTCCGGATGGGCGATCCCGAAACACAGGCAATAATGCCAAGGCTTAAAAGCGACCTCATTGAAATGATAATAGCAATGCACAACAATTGTCTGGACACATTTAAAACCGAAGTTAGTGAATATATTTCTCTCACTGTTGTAATGGCCTCCGGCGGATATCCCGGCGGATATGAAAAAGGCTTTGAAATAACCGGCATCGGATCTGTTAAAGAATCTTTGGTATTTCATGCGGGAACTTCGCTGGAAAATAATAAACCGGTAACATCGGGCGGGCGTGTCCTTGCCGTTACTACTTTGGCCGGGAGTATAGAAGAAGCGCGCAAACTTGCATACGATTCAGCAGAAAAAATGCATTTTAATAACAGGTATTTCAGGAAAGATATCGGCAAAGATTTAATGTGAAATGCTTAGAAAAATTCTACTCAGTCATTCGCCTGCCTATTTTTTTATATTGCCCGCATTATGCTTTCTTATTATTTATTCAGCATATCCGTTATTGTGCAAGGACATTGCACCGCATCCATATATATTTAAACCGGTTTTTTTAAGCAGCCTTGCAACTACTCAGACCATCGGGGCAGCGTTGTGGTCGGTTCCTGTCGCTCTTGTTGCCTTGTTTCTGCCTATGCTTACAAGCCGTTTCGGCATGTTCGAAAAAGGTATGTTCCTTAACGGCATATTATGGCTGATAATGGTTCCTTCGTTCATGTTTTTTTCAGGAAACCTGTATGCCTTGTATGCGGCCGTTCTGGTAATGCCTGTTTACTACTTTGTTTTCGGGATGTACAAATCGGAATCCCCCGTACCTCTCATGTTCAACGGATCGTTTATCATTTCACTCGCTGCATTGTTTTATCTTCCTGCTCTTATCTTTATAGTATTGATATGGGCAGGATGGCTCTTTTTTAATCCGTTCAGGGTGAGAGCTTACCTGATAAGCCTTACGGGACTTGTAATGCCTTTCTTTTTTGTTTACTCGTATTTCTTTCTTACCGACAGTATCGAACAGATCAATATTGACCTGAGTTTTCTGAATATCTCTGATAAAAGTCTGAAACAGCAGGAACTTCTGTTTTCGGCCTTTGTTGGTTTTTTTACACTGTTGGGGATGATACGTCTAATTGCTCCCGGCGCTGTAAAAAAGATCGGGATGCGGAAGAACTTCAATTTTTGCCTTTTCGTATTTGCGGTTATAACCGCGGCAATGATACTGACTAAAGATACATCTTTACTTATATTCGCTTTTTTTCCGGCATCAGTAATAGCAAACGTCTCTCTCTCGGGGACGACAAGAGGATGGGCTTTTTCGCTTTTGTTCTTTCTGTTCCTTGGACTTATGTTGTATTTTCCCTTCGGGCAGCAGATCTTCGGATGATCCTACCAGTTGTCGGTTTTTATCTTTAAGGCTTCTTCCATGAATTTCTGAAAGTGTTCTATCAGCGCTTTCGATTCTTTGTCAATCTGATCAAGGTAATACTGGTTAATGTTGTTGTATGTGGGCGATGCCTTATCTGCCCAAGGCTCAATAGGAGTATATGATTGAGATTTAAGATTAAATTCCGTAAGGATTACCCGTGTTTTATTGTCTTTGGTCGAAACCTTTACAGTGTACTGAACGATTCCTTTCATTGTCTGGACTCCTTTTTTATCAGGAGGATTGAGTATTTTTATCTGGTGCTTTCCCATTATTGTCCCGGTTTCCGGCGACTTTTCGCGTATAACCCCGGTGGGATTCTTAAAATATGAATTAAACCATGCAAGCCCTTTATTATAGACAGAATCCTTGTTGGCGGTGAACTCAACGATCTTTGTGTACGTTATCAGTTTTGTGTCGTTATCAACAGGAACTGCAACATCAGGATATCCTTCCTTCTGGCAAAAGACGACTAATGGCGTGAACATCAGGAAAATAATGAAAATCCTCATAGTTATAAATTTTATGAAAAATACGAAAAAATAATATTACCGCAAAAATGTGTCCAAACTGTAATTATTTTTGTTGTACGACCTTCCATCGTTCCCGGAATGTATGTTATACTGTAAGTGGGATAAAACTGTACATTTAAAGTCGGCAATCTTCAGTCTGCAATTGGCAATTATGCTGTCTGTTGACTGGCAACTGCCGACTAATGAAAAATGTAAGAATTCATCCCGTTCCAAGTATAAGTATACTTATTGTAATGTGGGATCATGGAAGCGTCGTACCGATTGAGTATGACAAATTATAACTCATTTAAATAAATACGCCAATCTGTCGAAGAAGAATTTGTATTTATATGAAAATTAAAATAATGTACACTTTTCTTATACAAATTACCAGTTATAAACTCAAAGCAACCATCTGTTAGTTGTTCTTTGCCGGTTGTAAGTTGACTATTGACCTGTATATAAGCATTTTGTTTATTTGTATTATGAATAAGTGTGTAGAAGAGGCAAAAAAGCAGTTTCTGAGAGGTAATTATCGTTCTGCAATCAGATGGTATACCCGCGCTCTGAATAAAGATTCCGTGTGCTGTGAAGCGCTGATGGGACGGGGTCAGGCATATCACGAAACAGGTAAGTACATGGATGCTGTACAGGATTTTTCCAAGGTCATTTCCATAAATCCGAAAGAAGCCGAAGCCTGGCGCAACAGGTCGCTTGCATATTATAATCTGAATATGGAAAAAGAGGCTATCAGGGATTTTGGTGAGGCTATGCGGTTGCTGGGCGCGTAATACAATTTGCAATGAATAACTGAAGTAATTATGAAAACAATATTAATTTTATTATTTTTTCTGCCTTTCATTTCTTTTGGACAATGTTTTTTTACTACACCAGAAGGCATATTAAGTGCTGAAGTTTATGGCGATACGGTTATATTAAAAAACGACTCTGTTTGCCGCAATTGCGGTTCTTCTTATTTAATGGAGTTAAGTAACTTAGGTAATGACACTTTAGTTTGGATGCAAACAGATATCGGTGGATCTGCTAATTGTATTTGCAATTTCAATCTTTCAGTTACAATTGATTCACTTTATCCGGGAAATTATTCAGCTAAGGTTTATTATACCCTGGCATATAATGGCGACACAAGTTATATAGGAACGGTTGCGTTTACAATTACTCAACCTAATACATATTTAACACCGAAGATTTTTAATCAGTATCAAAGTTTATGTTTCGAGGTTAATGCGACTCACGAAATTAAATATACCGACACATTTGTAAAAATATTTCCAAATCCATCCGAAGGCGTCTTTAACATATTATCAGAATTGGAAGGTGAAAAAATAATAAGTATTACAGACATAAATAATAAAAGTATTGTAAACTTTGTTTCTGATAAAAATGAAAATGTAATTGATTTAAGTAATTTACCTAAAAGTTTATATTTCATAACAATTACGACAAAAGAGAAATCAATACATTCTAAAATTTGTAAATATTAGATGAAGAAATAAACAGCACTAAATACATGCATAGAAATAACTGGGCTGGCGGTAGCAACTTGACAATGACAACAAAGAATAAACATATTAGCGGTTTAACACTTTCTGCGGTTAAATGCCCAGCTTTTCCAAGTGCCAACCGTTTGGTTTATAGTTAATAGTCGTTGGTCTAAAAAATCATCTGACCGATCCAGCAGCCATGCTAAAAACCACAGACCTTTTACCAGACCAGTTGCCCAACCCATTAACTATTGACTTTTCAAAAAAGCCAGTTGCTCAACCCATCAACTTTATACCCGAATAGTTACCTGTTTTTTAGTAATGACGTAAGATCCTCCGGTGTGTCTACCGAAACATTGTCATATTTTGTAATTGCAACGTGAATGCAATACCCGTTCCACAGCCAGCGCAACTGTTCAAGTTTTTCAGTTATTTCAATATCACACTGAGGGAGTTTGCAGATATCAGTTAAAACGTGTGGCCGGAAAGCATAGATCCCGACATGCTTGTAATGCGTGGCTTTTCCTTTATCCCTGACATAGGGAATTCCGGCACGGCTGAAATAAAGCGCCTTTCCGTTTATATCAAATACGACCTTAACTTTATTGGGATCGGCTATATCTTTTTTGTCTTTCATTAACCGGGCCAGTGTCCCAATCTGTACATCGGACTTTTTAAAAATGCTAACAATCTCGGATATCTGTTTTGGATCAATATAAGGTTCATCGCCCTGAAGGTTCACAACGACATCAAAACTCTTGTTGTTTTTGATCTTCCCGAAAGCCTCGTTTACCCTGTCTGTCCCGCTCCGGTGGCTGGATTTGGTCATTATTGCCTTTGCGCCGTTAGAGGTCACATGTTCAAATATCCCTTTGTCATCTGTAGCGACATATACATCTTTGCAGAAAGATTCTGCGCGGGTTACTACGTGCATTATCATACTTTTCCCGTTTATTTCAACCAGCGGTTTGCCGGGGAAACGGGTTGAAGCATATCGTGCGGGTATAATTATTACAGGTTTCATTTCAGTTTAATATTAACAGGCTCGCGGCCATAACGGCCATGCCCAGGATCAATCCGTAAATTGAGATATGGTGATCTCCGTATTCCTTTGCAGCGGGTAAAAGCTCATCAAGAGAAATATAGACCATGATACCGGCCACCGCTGCGAAAACCACTCCGAAAACAGCGCCGTTAAGAAAGGGCATCAGAACAAGGTATCCGATAAGCGCCCCTACGGGTTCGCTCAGACCCGAAAGGAAGGAATACTTAAGAGCTTTCTTTTTACTTCCGGTGGCATAATAAACTGGAACAGATATGGCAATGCCTTCGGGTATGTTGTGGATAGCGATAGCGATAGCAATTACAATTCCGGTTGAAAGATCATTTAAAGAGGCGGTAAAAGTGGCAATACCTTCGGGAAAATTATGAACGGCAATAGCAATAGCTGTAAAAACACCCATTCTCATCAGGTGACTGCTTTTTTTTCCGTCTTCTCCTATAATTCTTATTTCATGGGGGTTTTCGACACTTGGAACAAGTTTGTCAATGATCCCGATAATTAATATGCCTGCAAAAAATGACAGAGTGGTTATTATTGATGCGTTCTTTCCTGTAAATAAAGCTCCGAGTGAATCCTGAGCTTTGGGAACAATGTCAATGAATGAAATATATATCATAACACCTGCCGAAAAACCAAGAGCGAGAGAAAGGAACCATGTGTTTTTACGGTTAACAAAAAAAGTCAGCAGCCCTCCGATACCCGTTGAAAGGCCTGCAAAAAGCGTGAGTAAGAAAGCAATTAATACTGTGTTTGTGTCCATTTTATTATGCAAAGATAATGAGTTAATCCCTTTTTATTGCATACAGCATATGTCTTTTCCCCGGCGGGCCCGGAAGGACTTTTACTTTGAAACCCGCATCGCGTAATGCCTGCTTGACGATTCCCTTAACGCAATATGAAACAAGTATACCCCGGGGATTTAACATTTTTTGTAAACGTGAGAATATTTCAGTTGTCCACAATTCAGGTTCGACAGCAGGTGAGAATGCATCATAATAAATAATGTCTGCCTTTTCCGTTTTAAAATCTCCGGCAATATCTCCATTGATCTTTTTAATGAAAAAGTCCTGCGTTATCATTGTCCTGTTTCCCCATTCTGCATAATTAAGCAGACGGAGCATGTTTTCATTATCTCCGAGTTGTTCGTGATAATTCAGAATATCGGTCGTCTCTTTTTCGGGGGGATACAACTCGATCGCGGTGTAATCGACTTTTATTTTGTTTTCTGCCGACCAGAGCAAAGTAAGGTATGCATTGAGTCCTGTGCCATACCCGGCTTCGAAGACCGAAACGCGATTTTTATTGATCGTCTTTATTCCGTTATCAATAAATATGTGTTTTGATTCGGTAATGGCTCCAAACGTAGAGTGATAATGTTCGCCAAGGCTCTTATTATATAATGTATGCGAGCCGTCGCCGGTTAATTTTATTTCAGTCGGGAACATATATTAATATAACGTGTAACAAGTCCAAAGCCCCAAATTTCAAGTCCCAAATTCCAGGGGAGCCGTCCTTTGGGTCTTGGATCTTGGGGCTTGGATCTTGGGACTTATTCACTGCCTTTTTGCGCAACATCAACGTATTATTTTGGCCGCAGCTGGTTAAACTGCTTTTTCTTTTTAATAAAAAAGTCGTACACGATAAGTCCTTCGTATATTTCGTAATGAGAAAAGACCTTTGCAGTGGCCATGTTGTTTTTACGTTTCTGTCGGAATCTGTGCTTTGTCGACCAGAAAGAAAAATGTGCTTTTATAACTGCCCAGTAATTTCCGAATTCAAAACCAAAAAGGAATTTTGTGGCAGCGATCATATCAAGAATATACCGGACAAACAGAGTTTTGCCAACCCTTCCTTCTGGAAGGTTTTTGTATAAAAGATAAAGGTTGTTGCGGAAGTTCAGGTATGTTTTAAACGGATTCATCCTGTCCAGCGTAGCGCCTCCAAGATGGTAAACCGAAGACTTGCCCTGATACATTATATTATATCCTGCATTTTTAAGTCTCCAGCAAAGGTCGATCTCTTCCATGTGTGCAAAAAAATCTTCGTCGAGCCCGCCGAAAAGATTGTAAAGTTCGGAGCGTATCATAAGACAGGCGCCGGTGGCCCAGAAGATGCTGTCCTCGAAATCATACTGCCCATAATCTTTTTCGAAGATGTTAAAAAAACGGCCACGGCAGAACGGAAACCCGTATGTATCGATGAATCCTCCTGCAGCGCCGGCATATTCAAACTCATCACGGTTCCTGTACGAAAGGATCTTCGGCTGACATGCCGCAATGTTTTTGTCGCTTTCCATCAACGCGATCATTGGACTAAGCCATCCAGGTGTAACCTCTACGTCGTTGTTCAGGAGAAGATAATATTCAGCCTGTATCTGCGAAAGACCTCTGTTGTATCCTCCGGGGAAACCGTAGTTCTTATCAAGAAGAATGACCTTTACAGTGGGGAATCTGGTTCTTAAATATTCAATGGAATCATCTGTGCTGCCATTGTCAATAATATAAATGCATGCACCTTCATCTTTTGTGTTTGCAACAACAGAGGGAAGGAATTCTTCGAGCAGTTTCCTTCCGTTCCAGTTCAGTATGGCAACAGCGACTTTGTCCAGATCGATTTTTTTTCAAAAGTAACTAAAAAACTGTAAATGCAAGGTGAATATTGCGTAAGGGATTACAAAAAGGCTGAGGCTGAGGTTGAGGTCAAGGTTGAGGTCGAGGTTGAGGTCGAGGTTGAGGTCGAGGTTGAGGTCGAGGTCGAGGATAAGGTCGAGGTTGAGGTGAATGTTAGCATTGTGCGCTGGGTCTTGACCTTGATCTCGATCTTGACCTGAATGAAATTTACTCGTACCTCAACTCCTGCCCCTTATAAAGTGCCGGCAGCCCGTCTTTCATCCACGGTGGCATGGGTTTGTCCTTTAAATAATAGTCGAAGAACTGCATCATGCGGATTGAGAGGTCAACCATATTCGGACGTTTGCCTAAATTATGCTCTTCATTATTATATACGAGCAGCCAGCATGGTTTCTGAAAGCGGCGCATTGCAGAATACAACTCAATTCCCTGGTACCACGGAACGGCTCCGTCGTTGTCGTTATTCATCATCAGAAGGGGTGTCTCTATTTTATCGGCGCTGAAAAGCGGGCTGTTTTTAAGGTACAGGTCAAGGCTGTCCCACAAGGTTGAACCTAATCTGCTCTGTCCTTTTTCATACTGGAACATCCTGCTCTGTCCCGATTCCCAGCGAACGCCACCGTATGCACTTGTCATGTTCGTTACCGCTGCTCCTGCCATAGCTGCTGCAAACATTTTTCCTGTACGTGTTACGAGATAAGCAACCTGATAACCGCCCCAGCTCTGTCCCTGCATACCTAACTTTTGCGGATCAATCCACTTGAATTGTTTCAGCATTGCTTCAGTTCCACTTATGATACAGTCGTATGCATCTTCGCCGGGGTTGCCTGTGCCGTATACAATATCCGGGATAAATATTACATAACCATTGCCGGAATACATTGGAAAATTAATAACGGAACGGCTTGGCTTTATACCAAAAAAAGAATGAAGGTTCTGCGAGTTCCTTTCGTAAAAGTAAACGATCATCGGATACTTCTTTGAAGGGTCAATGTTATCGGGAGTGATAAGTATCCCTTCGAGTTTACGCCCGGTATAACTCGTCCATTTTACAAGACGCGCATCTCCCCAAAGTAAATTTGCTTTCTGATTCCTTCCCTGTGAGATCTCGGTAGTGGTTATAAATTTACTGTCGGAACATCTGAGTTCGGGGTAATGCCTGTAAGTTTCGTAACTCCATAAATAATGTCCGCTGGTCTTTGATTTTGCATAGAACTGCACTTCCACATCACCGGAAAAACATCTTATCCCTTGTTTTTTCTTAATGTCGAATGTCGAGAAACCTTCGGTGCGGGTGCTGTCGTTATGGGATTTAAGGAGGGCTCCTGTAAGCGGAAAATACACGTCATCCTCATCGGTCTGTATGTATTTGTAGCGTTCATATTGCGAACGGCCGAGAGTTATATTGAGCGGCCTCTGCTTTCCCGAAGGATCTATTTTCCAGATATCGAACCTGTCGTAAACAAGGACATATTTATCATCGTCGAGCCAGCCGGCAATACCATACGGATCGGACAGTTTGGGCTGATCATCCTCTTCGTCATAAAAAGCGAAAGGAATGGCGCAGGTAAGGCAGGTCATTTTGTGCTCCTCTGTTGTTGCAGAATACCACGCGCTGTCTTCCTGACTGTACCAGATATAATAATTCCCTCCGGGCGAAAGCGAATAGTTGTCCCTGGTCTTTTTCGCCAGGCAGTACTTTTTCCCTGTTACATTATTAATAAGGTAAAAGTCACGTTCGCCGGGAAAGTCCCACGTCCTTGCACATTCGTATTCTTCGCTGGCAATTCCTAGCGCCCACCTGCCAAGCGATTTGGGCTGGAGCGAAACCTGACGTATAACAGTGTCGGCAATGAGAACGACCTTCTCAATATCGGTATGGAAGACCGTAAGGTAAGTTCTCTTTTTTTCAGTATCAAGATTTTTTAACTGCTGTGATTGCATCTGAGGTTCGTTCCATGTCCAGATGTCGACCTTAACTTTTTCATCGTCATTAAGCGTATCCTTTGGCGGAACTTCGGGGTGAGGCGCAGAGCCGAAAACAAGTTTGCCCCCGTCGTCGGAAAAGTACATAGTGAAGAATTCCGATGGCGACCATTCCTTTGGCAGCGATACGGTCTGTGTGTCTGCAATGCATACCGGACTTTTATCAGTTGCTGATGAGTAATACAGGGTGTATACTTTTTCTTTTGCAGTATCGGCGGAATGCATAAAAGCGTATCTACTGCCGTCGTTCGAAAATACAAGATTCTTTAAATAGCCGGGTTGCTCAAAGACATTAACGGCCAACTTTTTCTTTGTGTCAATCACCATCACTCTGGCAGTGTCAAGCGAATCTCCGTACATTATCATAACACCTGCCATACTCCCGTTCTTACTGAGCGCAAATCCGGTTACATCTTTAAAGAACAGTGAATCGTTCGTATCCGGATAAAGCAGCATGAAAGGAGAACCTTCCTTCTTATCTTTCTTCTTTTTACTCTTATCTTTTTTACTTTCAACTTTTGACTTCAGACCTTCGACCTTTGACGTGTCGACTTTTGACGTGTCAACTTTTGTAGTGTCAACCTGAGGTTTCTTTTCCTTTGCCGTATCCTTTTCAAAATGTATTGCGAGGAATTCCGCATTCTCTTTGGGGAACTGAAAATCTTTTACTCTGGCGTACCTGTGCTTGTCGCGCGAGATAAGATTAAGAACGTAAAGTGAGTCCTTTGGCATGTTCTCTTCCTTCACCTTGTCTTTTTTTGCCTTGCGGGTCTGTTCGTACGGTGGTGCGAGCTTGCATGCAAAGAGCATGGTCCCGCGTGCAAAGGCGGCCTTACACCCACGTGCAATGGTATCGAAAATGAACATTTTGTTGTCGAAGATCAAAAGATTGCCATCACCAAGCCCGGGGTTTTCTTCGTAGCAGACGAATCTTCCGTCGTCGGTTATAATAGGCTTGCGTACGGTTGTCCATGTGTTGTACAATTCATGTGTGGGCGCAACTTTCTCCTGGGCAATGCTGTCGAAAACGATTATCAACAGTAAAAACAGGAATAATTTACCCTTCATGAAATTTTGTATTCAAAGCTAATTGGACTTCAAAAATATTAAAAATTAATTAATAGCTGCTTTTTTGTCATTATTACTTCTTTGTCATCCTGAATGATAATGAAGGATCTGAAGCAAATATCCATAGATCCTTCGCTTTGCTCAGGATGACAAACATATTTTGTGTGGAAAAAGTGTAAAACAAAAACGCCCAAACCCTTCCGGAACCTGAGCGTTTTTTGTTATACGTTAAGTACTTAGTTTAAATAAAGTCTGTCTGTACAGTCAGTGTTTGGATCATAATGTTCGAGATCGAGGCTTTCGCAGTCTTGAAAACCAAGGAGTTTACTATAGTAAATGACTGTTTTCAAGACAAGAGTAACGAAGATATCAGACATTATGGACAAACACTATATCAGTCCCTTGCTGTGCTTCATCTTCAAAGCTTCGAGCATGTCTTTTGTCATTGCGTCCAGGTCGTAGGCGGGTTTCCATCCCCATTCATTGCGGGCTGCCGAATCATCGATCGACTGCGGCCATGAGTCGGCAATAGCCTGACGGAAATCGGGTTCGTATTTGCATGTGAAGCCGGGAACATATTTCTTAATTGAAGCTGCAAGTTCGCCTGCGGAGAAGCTCATTGCGCCCAGGTTGAAATCGCTGTGGTGAACAAGTTTTGAGAAATCTGCGTTCATCAGGTCAATAGTTGCTTTAAGACAGTCGGGCATGTACATCATGGGGAGGCGTGTGTCTTCTTTTACAAAGCATGTGTATTTGCCCTGTTTTACCGCTTCATAATATATTGCAACTGCGTAATCTGTTGTTCCGCCGCCGGGAAGCGTTTCGTGGCTGATTATGCCGGGGTAGCGGAGTCCGCGTACATCAAGTCCGTATTTTTTTACATAATAGTCGCCCAGAAGTTCACCGGCAACTTTTGTAACGCCGTATATCGTGGTGGGTTTAAGGACTGTTTCCTGCGGTGTGTTCAAACGCGGAGTGGAGGGACCGAAAGCCGCTATGGAACTTGGAACAAGAACCTGTTTGAGTTTCATTTCTCTGGCAAGTTCAAAAATATTGATAAGGCCGTTGATATTGACGTTCCATGCTGCCATTGGATTCTGTTCGCCTACTGCAGAAAGTATCGCGGCCATATTGATAATGACGTCAATATTATATTTTCCGGTAACTTCGGCAAGACGTTTTACATCTAAAGCATCAACAACTTCGAAGGGACCGGAGTTAAGAAGGGCATCCGAAGGTTTTGTTTTGCGTCCGCCTGCCACAACATTGCTGCCGCCGTACATTTCCCTGAGTTTCAGAGTAAGTTCAGAACCGATCTGGCCGACCGAACCGATAACAAGAATTCTTTTAATGTCCGACATATATTTCCAGTTTTAATTAGAGTCTGTCTAAAAAGTCAGTGTTTGGTTCATAATGTTCGAGTTCAAGGCTTTCGCAGTCTTGAAAACCAAGGAGTTTACTTGTGTAAATGACTGTTTTCAAG
>CAZEWB010000003.1:14448-28788 GCA_964515655.1 uncultured Bacteroidales bacterium | reverse complement strand
GTTTCGTGTTTTCGGAGCTGTGCCATGAAAAGTAAACAGGAAAATCGCTGCGGAGAGAATCATTATTTTCGGGGGAAATAAGAACAGGAACCGATGGCAGCTGTGGCAGTACCGTGCTGAAATGCCATGTGTCGGATGTAGCCTTATAGGTGCAACCGCTTGCTGTGACCTGCCATAAGTATTTCATACCGTACCGGGGCAGGTTCACTTTAACAAACGTATCGGTTGTTTGTATTTCGTAAAAAAGAACGGGGGATCCTTTGGGAGAATAATCAAAGAAAAGGTCTAAAGTGTACAACTCCGTATTCTCCGAAGGATGCCATGCAAATGTGACAGTCAGAGGCAGATCAACTGAAGAATCGGCCGGCAGAGCAAGCACAGGCGCTACAGGCGGTAAAGCCGAATAAGTTCCGAACCCCCATACATCAGAAACATCGCTTGAGCCTGCATCATTATATGCAACCAACCACCACTTGTAACTCTGACAATACATAGGAAGGGTGACAACAGCAAAAGTATCGGTAGTATTAATCGCCATTGCACCGTTAGGAGCATCAATATAAAGGGTATAACTTGTTGCTCTCTCGGCCGGTTTCCATGTAAATGTACAAACAAGAGGTACATCCTGTGTTTCGAAAGCGGGGCTTATCAGTACCGGCTTTGCAGGCGGTACGGTTTGCTGGAGGATGGTGACGGCGGAGTCTAACTCTATTATGCCTTCGGCAAGAATGGGAATAAGGCCGGTATAGTTTAATGCTTTGTAGTGTATAGAATCGCTTATCATGTTACCTAATGAGTCGAATTTCGCAGGAAATATTTCTTCTGTAATAAGTTCAGGGAAAATATTCTCTACTTCCTGAGAAATGAATCCGAATTGATTTCCCGTTGGAAAGTTGATATATGGAAAATCACTAACCATGTAATTAAAAGTGCATGTTCTTAGAGATGATATTTTTGCAAGCGCTCCTGAATATGGCGCAATGTTTTCTTTAAAACGCAAATCTGAAACCTGAGTTTGTGTGATATAAGAAACATTACCGTTTATACGAGTATTTCCCTCAAACCAACCGGCCCAGCTTGTTAGTGTGGGTATACTCTTTGCATATAACGCATAATTTGTACCATTATTGTAAGTGTATGCTTCGCAATAAACGCCATAATTAATTCCATAATTTGAAAATGCAGTACTGTTGACTCCATAGTTTTTTTGATTCGAACTTGAAGCGCTACATTTTACGCCATAGTTTTCCCCGTTAGGAGAAGTTGCGCTACTGTTCATACCATAATTGTACAAACTTGAACCAGAGGCAGAAGATTTAATACCATAATTCATTCCACTTGTAGAGGCTGCAATAGTTTGAATACCGTAATTAGCAGCACCCGCTGTAGAGGAAGCTGTGCTACTATATACACCACAATTATGCATACTGGGGGAAGAAACTAAACTATAAACACCATAATTATATCCTACGGAAGAAGTTGCCTTTCCATATATGCCATAATTATAGCCAGAAGAAGAAGAAGCTTCTCCCATTACTCCATAATTTGCATTATCAGGTGACCCGGCAACTCCAATAACACCAATAGTATTGTTAACAGACGGACTTTCTGCTTTTCCGCTAACTCCAACAGAATATTTTACAAGCTGACCATTCTCAAAAATCTCTGAATAACTGTTTTGATATACATCAACTTTGGCTTTCAAATCAGGGTAATCGCATGGATAACCAACTCCAATAAGATTTTTATTTGGTACATTGTCATCAATAAAATACAGGTTAAAATTATGTAGTTTAATGCCTGAGTTTGCAAGTAATGTTGTTGGATTAGAACAATCTCCAAAGCCAATACCGCCTACGGTTGGAGCATCTACTAGAATAACATCACCATTACCATTCACTGACAATGCCAGATTGTTCGAAGGGCATGGAGTTGAAGCAGAAGTTAAATCTGTAAAACGCAATCCGCTTGCACCGGTAGTAGTACTACTACCGCAAATAATTGTATTAGGGTATGAATAGTCTGTAAGGGGTGAGTTTATTTCTAATGTATTTTGCGGTTCAAGACCGGCTGCAAGGTTTATGCCCACCCTGCCGTTATTTGGAAATATATTGCTGGGATTAATCCGCAAATGGCCGGCAGGCGTGGTTTCAAAATCGGTAAATCTGGTATATCCGGAAATACGCCGGGATAATCGTAACTGGGGATAATCCGGATCATAAACTTCAAATGCACGTACCGGATTATTTGTCTGAACTCCGACTTTAGCAGTTGGCGTCCAGGGTACGGATGGCTTAACCAGAGTCATTACATCTGTAGTATCAGCGTGAAATACGAATTTACCTGCGCCCTGGGAATTTGAAGGTCCTGTTGAATGCAAAATCCAGTCAGTTGCCCCTGTACCGCCTCCAATAAATTGCCATCCGGCTCCATAAGTACTGCCATTTCTTACAACGGGAAGTGTATTCAGATAAAAAGAACCATCAACTGAATAAATTTCTACCTCTCCCTGCGGGTTATTTGTTCCGAAACCAACCCTGTTTTTTGAAGAGTTAAGGCCGGTTGCAGGTAAGGTAAAAACTACGTTTTGGTTGTTCATTGGAATTTCCCTATCGCTCATAAGTTGGGCATCTGTACCATTAATATCATTACCAAGTACTACTGTGTTTCCACCGGAAATACTTACACCGTTATTTGCGGTAGTAATTCCGCCAATTGGCTCTGTAACATAAATTACATCCCCACCAGGGCTTAACGCTAACACCCCTGGTCCCGGGTTGACAGCAGTAAGTGATGCAGATACTCCGGGCAGTTGAGTGAACTTGAGTCCGCTTGTATTTGGATTGGATGCTCCGTTATCAATTTCTAACTTAGCAGTTGGACCTGTTTTGCCTATGCCGATATTACCCGAACTAATTGTTGTTCCTGTTCCATCTAAACCAGTGGCAAAAATAAGGTTACCAATACTCATTTGATTATTACCAGAAATTGAAGGTGCGTCAATATCGTAACCGATAATTATATTATTAGAACCAGTGGTTAAATTATCGCCAGCCCGGAATCCCAGGATAACATTATTTGAGCCGGTTTTCAACATCTTACCGGCCTCGTAGCCCAAAAGAGAATTGTTATAATATGAATAGTTTACCATGCCAAATCCCGCATACATACCCACAGTGGTATTATTAGAACCAGTTTGATTATAACGGAGTGCTTCAGATCCTATTGCTGTATTATTGTCCCCTGTAGTGTTGTAATAAAGAGAATTTTTCCCTACAGAAGAGTTATTTGATCCCGTGGTATTGGCTATTAGTGCATCAGAACCTATCGCTGTATTATAGTCTCCTGTGTTTGAAGTAAGAGCAGATTCTCCTATTGCGGTGTTTTCAATTCCATCAATATTATGTGTTAGAGCGACAACCCCTATTGCCGTGTTATTAAACCCTATTTCGTTGTTTTTAAGTGCCCCATCTCCAATTGCCGTGTTACCATCTCCATCAGTGTTTTTATTAAGTGCTTCATTTCCAATGGCAGTATTAATGGATCCAGTCATGTTGTAATAAAGAGCAGAATATCCTACTGATGTGTTACGGGTACCAGTGTTGTTATAAAGTGCCCCTGCACCCATTGCCGTGTTAGAGTATCCAATAGTGTTTTTATAAAGCGCTTCATGTCCAACGGCAGTATTTCCTAATCCAGTAGTGTTTAAATAAAGAGACGAATATCCTACAGATGTGTTACGATTTCCTGTACTGTTGGAATAAAGTGAATAACTTCCTATTGCCGTGTTAGCGTTTGCCGAAGTATTGGATTTACCGGACATATAACCAATAAAAGTGTTATCAGAGCCATTGATTAACCCATGACCTGCATAGTATCCCAAAAGAGAATTATTAGAAAAAGAACTACTCGCTGTTCCAAATCCTGCGTAAACACCCACGGCAGTATTGTAAGAACCTTTTGAATAATAGAGTGCCCGGCGCCCCATTGCCGAATTGCATAATCCCCCTGTGTTCCAAAAGAGAGTGCCTTCCCCTATTGCAGTGTTATAATCTCCGCCATCATTTAAGTAGAGAGCTGATGCACCCATTGCCGAGTTAAAATCTCCTGTGTTGTTATTCTGTCCGGCTGTTTTACCAACAAATGTATTATCTGTTCCGGTATTAGAAATCCCCGCCCCTTCCCCGACAAAAATATTATTAGTTCCCGGCTTTTGTAAAACAACCGCACCGCCTATTCTGTATCCTTTATTTTGGATATTGGTTACATTTATATCGTCAACTACATCTAATTTGAAATTGGGTGCTGGTGTACCGACTCCCACAAAACCGGTATTGCCATTGGCATTAAGGATGGTGTTAAGAGTTGATGAGGGTATTAAACTTTGTATTAATAAATCTCCAACATCTGTAGAAATATCATTACCCCCTGGAAATGCAGGAAATGAGCCGATAAAAATAGAATTACCTACTTCAATTTGCTTTAAAACATGAAGGCTATCTGTCAAAATATTTCCTTTAACTTCAAGTGGGCAAGTTGGAGTACTTGTCCCTATACCCACTTGCACAGTATTTACATTTTTGTCTTTATCAACAGCATAAAGAGTGAAAGGCTTTGTTTTTTCCCAGCCTTGAGGGAAAACAGAAATGCAATTAAGCATTAGGATTGTCATTGCTATAAAGCAAAAAAGTTTTTTTTGTTTCATGGTTTCTATGTTTTAATTAATAATGATTATTTTACTAAAAAGTATTTTTTCGTTTTGTATTTGTAAATAATAAATCCCTTGGGGATAATTAGATACATCAATGTTAAATGAGTTAATAATATTATCAACTCGTCTCGTCAATCGACCATAAGTATCGTAAATAAAAAGAATAACAGGTTTATTAAAAGACTTATAAAATTCAATATAAAGCTGATTGGTTACAGGATTTGGGTATATTTTAAATTCATTAATATTAATGTTTTCTTCAATAAAATTAGGTTGTAAACAAGTTAAAGAATCTATTGAAATGCATATATTATCAATAAAATAATAATTCATGCAATATATAGAACTATCAGTGGTTATATATTGTGTCTGCGTGTCTTGATAAAAATTTCCAATGGCAATATATTGATAATTAGAATCCGCTATAAAAGAACCTGAAATTATTGTCCAATTTAAAGTATCTATTATAATGCTATCAGAATAAATATTAGCAAAATTATTTGGATGCAAATAAAGAGTATCATATGGATTATAATCTATATGAGGGACAGTTAAAAATAACACACCTATTTTATTTGTTCCGCAATTGGCTTGGTTACATAAAACAACTTTAAAACTTAAGAAATATTTAACTCCAATTGTTAAAGGTAATGATAATTCTCTTCCTATGTATTCTCGTGCATCAGTTGCATAATACACATATGTATATAAACCAGCATAAGCATTTCCATCTGCTGCAAGCTGAAACCCGAAAAAATTATTAGGAACAGAATATGTACCCGGTATTGCACAACTATTAAAATATTCTGGTGTAGCATTACAAGAATACCAACCAATAGATCTATTTATTTGGCCAATATTATTCGGGCACGTATCATAAATTTCAAAACTTGGATTAGGTACAATATTTTGACCACAAGCCAATTGCAACAGCATAAATAAAAATGTTACGGTTATAATAGTTTTCATTTGCATTTTAACGGTTATTAATCACTATTTTTTTGTACGAAAAGATATTACCTTCAATGAACTGAAAAAAATAAACACCAGATGAAAGATCAGAAACAGAATAAGGTACATTGTTTTTAACAAACCCAATATCTTTTATTAATTTACTTTGAAGATTGAATACTCTGCAATTAGTCTGATCTTGAATACCTTTAAAATATACAAAATCTTCAACTGGGTTAGGAAATACGGAAATGTTTAGTAAAGAAAATTTATTATCATCGACAGAAACAGGATTACAAACTAATGAATCTGTTGATATGCAGATATCATCTAAGTAATAATATGCGACACAGCTAGTTCCTATCCATATTATAGTATCTGTATTTGCATTATCAAAAAAATTCCCAATGGAAATATATTTATAAGAAGAATCAGCAATAAAAGAACCGCTAATTTTTACCCAATTCAAAGTATCAATAATTATATTTTGCGTGAATATTTGAGCCATATTAATATAAGTTGGATTTAGTCCATTAAAATAATACGGATTTGTAGAAAATAAAATTCCTATTTTATTAGTTCCACAGACATAATTTGAAAGACTTATATAAAATGAAACAAAATATTTTATTCCAATATTTAAAGGAGTCTCAAGTTGTGTCCCTAAATATTCCCTATATGCTGGATTTGGAAACCAATATGTATAAAATCCACAATACGCTTGACCTTCAAATGGTATTTGATAACCTGCACTGTTTTGTGGAGTCGAAAAATTTGCTGAGCATGAATTATAGTAATCAGGAGTATTATTAATTCCATTTATATTCCACCCAATTGCATATCTCACCGCACCATCAAAACTCGGGCATGTATCATATACTTCAAAGCTATAATTTGGAACTAAATTTTGAGCAGAGCCAGTAAAAGCAATGCAAAAGAATAATATGGGAAAAAGAGATTTCATTTTATAAAGTTATAAAGTAAATGGTTTTGTTTTATCCCATGATTGGGAAAAAGTTACCGTTGCAATCATTATCATTATGATTGCCATGCAGCATGAAAACAATTTCTTTCTCATATTTTTTTGGTTTAGGGGTTAATAATTATTTTTAAGTTCTTTATTTTCTCTTTACTGATGATTTGTACAATATAAACACCATCAGGCAATCCAGAAACATCTATTTTTTCATGTAATTCAAGATGTATGATTTTTCTTAATAGTATTCCATACTCATTGTAGATATTACATGAAACATCTTCTTTTATTTGATCACTTAAATTTATAATTATAAAATCAATAACAGGATTTGGAATTATCAGGATATCTTCCTTAATCAATATATTATTAGTTTCATTAATCTGTGAACATGTTATTGAGTCGGGTGAAACACAAATGTCATCAAAGTAGTAATAAACGTAATATCCGTTATCACAAGTAGTATTTCCATTTAATAACATATAATTAGTGTTAGAATAAGAAAACAAATTGCCAATTATTATATATTGGTATGACGAGTCGGCTATAAAAGATCCGGTAATAGTTGTCCAATTAGTAGTATCAGAAATAATCTGAGATGAATAAACCTGTGCATAATTTGTTATTGGCGCCTCTAATGAATAGCATTGATTATAAATATTTACGGAATCGCAATAAGAGATAGTAGTAAATAGTATACCTAAATGATCAATAGCACAGGGTGAATCATCCGATAATGAAACTTTAAAGCTTACATAATATCTTGTTCCAACAGTCAATGGAACTGTAAGTTTACATCCAATAAGCTCACTTCCAGGAAGGATATAGCATATCATACCAATATATGCATTACCAGAGGCAGCAGGTTGCCAACCAAAAATATTTTCAGGAACACCTACAATTGTACTTGCGGCACATAAATTAAAGTAATCAGGACTTGGCTTAAAAGGATACCACTCTACAGAGAGATTATTACCACCATAATAATTTGGACATGTATCATAAATTTCAAACGACGGGTTAGGCACTAAATTTTGTCCTTTTGCTGCCTGTAGGGCAAGAAAAATTAGAGTTATGGTTAAGGTTGTTTTCATTTTGAAAAGATACGATATTATTTTTAATTGTTTAGCATTTTCTTAGATTTTTTATTTGCAGCATTGTTACCATCATTATCTGACAGTACTGAAAATGAGAGCGGAGAATGAGGTTGAGAGTCAAGGTCGAGGCATGGAGTTGCCAGGTTGCACGTGTCTTTTCCTCTCTCTCTCTCTCTCTCTCTCCTTGTTACAACAACGTGGAGTGAGGGGATTGACGGTCATTGTATTTAGCAGTGTATTAATGTGCTTTGGGTGTGGAGGAGATGCTGAAACAAGTTCAGCATGACGGGAAGTGGGAGATGGGCGTAAAAGGTTATATGTTGGTTTTACAGGCATACGAAACAGGAAATAAAAAAAGGAAAGGTACAAAATTAAAAAGAGGAAGTCAATAGGTAGGGTAAAATATTTTGTTTATTGTGGGCGGGCACAACCTTCAAGGTCTGGAGCGGGTTTGCGTGTTGGAGTCCTTGAAGGTTTAGCGCGTGGTTGATGGTCATAGCAGCGGGTCTGGTCTGAGGTCGTGGTTAAAGGTAGGAGTTGGCCCACAGGCCAAGACATATAACCAAACCCGCAGCCATGACATAAGACTATGACAAAGAAAAGGTATGTGGTCGTGGGTAATGGTTTTGTGTGATGGCGTCCTTGAAGGTTTAGGGGGGGAATTAGAGCCAAAGAAAAAAACAGCCGCACTTCGACACGCCTGCATTAGCTATACCCTTGCTTAAAATCACGCAGAAGCAGGCGGCTCAGTGTGACTGTTTTTTTTCCGGCGCAGACCTCAAGGTTCGCCTTCGCACAGGCCTTCGGAGAACCTTGAGGTCGCATGCGCGCACCACTCCCCCCACCCGTCATGCTGAACTTGTTTCAGCATCTCTCCCAACTCATGCCCTGAAGTGCGAGGGCATTAGGAAAACCCTGTGTCGATCTGTGTAAGAACCGACATGGCCAATAAAAATTTCCATACATAAAGAACATAGTACAACCTTTGTAAAAAGTTGTAAATTTGTCCGTTCAAAATAAATAACAGATCATGAAAAACTTAAAGCTGTTTATGCTTCTTCTGGTATTTGCTACGGTTAGCTGTAACACATACAATTTTACAACAAATGTGCTGGTGCCGGCCGATATAACGTTGCCGCAGCATATAGAAAAGATAGGCATAATGAACCGTTCCCTTCCCGAAAAGGGGAATCTCTTTAATAACATTCTCGAAGGCTTTATTTCGGGAGAATCAATTATTGCCGACAGGGAGGCCACGCTTTACGGGATACGCAATTGTGCAAACACGCTTAATAATAATCCGCGCTTTAAGGGCGTGAATATGGAGGGGGAGGATTACAGAGGTACAGGAACAAAGAAATTTCCAATACCACTCGATTGGAACGAAGTTGATAAACTTTGTAAAAAGTACAGCGTTGACGCAATTGCCTCCCTCGAAACTTTCGACAGCGACATTATGCTTCTCCCCGGTACCGTCCAGAGAACCCGTAAAAACAAGGAAGGCGTCGAAGAAAAATATACCGTATATACTGCGGAACTCAGGATACGTGTAAATGCCGGCTGGAGGGTTTATGATAATGTAAAAAAGGCAATGGTCGATGAACAGACATTCTGGGACGAAAAGGCATGGGACGCCGAAGGAATTTCTCCCGACGACGCATTAAGGAAACTTCCCAACAAAAGAGCTGCTATTAACGATGCCGCTGCTTATGCCGGACAGATGTTTGCATACAGGATCTCGCCGAAATGGCTTACCGTTTCCCGGTACGTTTACACAAAGCCCAAAAAGGAAGAAGCTTTTGTTAAGGGAAAACAGCTTGTTGAAACAAACAAGTGGAAAGAAGCAGCAGAAAAATGGAGTCCCGTTACAAATTATCAGGATGATAAAATGGCCGGACGCGCCTGCCACAATATGGCCGTAGCTGCCGAAATGGAGGGGAACCTGGAGTCTGCAATAGAATGGGCAAATAAAGCATATACAGATAAGGGATTCAGAAAAATTGCAAACTACCTGAACGAGCTGAATCGGAGGAAGATGGACCAGGCGAAACTTAAAGAACAGATGGAAGGCAAATAGCGTATGTTATGCCAAAGGACAATGAATAAGACCCAAGATCCAAGTCCCAAGATCCAAGTCCCAAGGGAGGGCTTCCCTTGGAATTTAGGTCTTGAAATTTGGGTCTTGGGACTTTTTTCGTACAAGAATTTATTTACTTAACAGGTATAAAAAGATCCGTGTTCCCGGTTTATGATATCATAGTTGTTGGTGGAGGCCATGCGGGCTGCGAAGCCGCGTGCATTGCTGCAAAAGCAGGCAGCAAGGTAATGCTGATAACACATGATATTACCCGCTTTGCTTTTATGTCCTGTAATCCGGCTATGGGAGGAATCGCAAAAGGGCAGATCGTGCGCGAAATAGACGCCCTGGGAGGACAGTCGGGAATTGTTACTGACCTTACCACAATTCAGTTCAGGATGCTCAACAAGTCAAAAGGCCCTGCAATTTGGAGTCCCCGCGCACAATGCGACCGCACAAGGTTTTCGATAGAATGGAGAAATATATTGGAAAGTTTCCCGGATCTCGATATCTGGCAGGATGATGTTGTGTCGCTTATGATCAAAAATAAGAAGGTAACCGGAGTAACTACTCACCTTGGCGCTGAAATACGCTCCAAAGCGGTTATACTGACGAATGGGACCTTCCTGAACGGTCAGATACTTATCGGGAAAATTCGTTACGAAGGCGGCCGCCTTGCAGAATCATCAAGTAAAAATATTACAGGTCAGCTTGCAGGGCTTGGATTCAAAACAGGAAGACTTAAAACCGGCACGCCGGTAAGGATTGACGGAAGGTCAATTGACTTTTCAAAAATGACAGAACAGAAGCCTGAAAAGGACTGGCACAAGTTTTCGTATCTGCCCGAAGTAAAGTCAAAACTAAAAAAGAGAAGTTGCTGGATCACGTACACCAACGATAAAACACACACAGAACTGCAGACAGGTTTTACCGATTCTCCCCTCTTCGACGGCTCAATAATAGGAACAGGTCCCAGGTATTGCCCCAGCATCGAAACAAAATTGTCTGTATTTCCCGACAAGGACAGACATCAGTTGTTTGTTGAACCCGAAGGCGAAACAATAGAAGAATATTACCTGAACGGCTTCTCAAGCAGTCTCCCGTGGAATGTGCAGCTGTCGTCCCTTCGTACCATTCCCGGATTTGAGAAAGCAAATATTTTTAAACCCGGATATGCGATAGAATACGACTATTTCGATCCCATGCAGCTTGAACCTACTTTGGAAACGAAAAGAATCAAAAATCTCTTTTTTGCTGGACAGATCAATGGAACCACGGGTTATGAAGAAGCAGGCGGACAGGGACTGATGGCCGGAATTAACGCACATCTGAAAGTACACACAATGCAAAAGGAGTTTATACTTCAGCGGAACAGCGCATATATCGGAGTTCTGATAGACGACCTTGTAAATAAGGGAGTGGATGAGCCTTACAGGATGTTTACAAGCCGGGCCGAGCACAGGATACTGCTTAGACAGGACAATGCCGACCTGCGCCTGACACATGAAATAATTAAACTCGGAATCTGTGATAAAGAAAGAGAGAAGATCTTTTTACAGAAACAGAAGTTTGTAGAACAGGCTATAAAGTTAATTCATAAAACATCAGTACGTCCGTCAGAGGTTAACCCATATCTGAAAAGTGTTAATGAAAATGAGATAAAACAGTCCTTGAAACTGAACAATATTGTAGCCAGAACCAACGTTAAGATGGCTGATGTTGCTGAGAAAGTTCAGGAAATGAAAGACTTTTTCAGTAAAACAGGAGATCTTAAAAAGGAAGTAATTGAAACAGCTGAGATAGAAATAAAGTATAAAGGATATATTGAGAGAGAAAATAATGTATCTGAAAAATTAAACAGGTTGGAAGAACTAAAGATCCCGCTTAAAATAAATTACTCTAAAATGCTATCAATCAGCACGGAAGCGAGACAAAAACTTAATAAGATACACCCGAAAACCATCGGACAGGCACGTCGGATACCTGGAGTTTCACCTTCCGATATAAATGTCCTTCTGGTCTTTTTGGGAAGGTAAAAAATGTTTCACGTGGAACAAAAAATTAAATTATGGAAATCAAAGGAAATTTTGTTGATATTGAAAAAAGAGAAATCTACCCTGCAGAGATAGAAATCCAGTCAGGGAGAATTTATGCCATTAAACGAATCGACGAAAAATGCGACGGCTACATAATGCCGGGATTTATCGATGCTCATGTTCATATAGAAAGCAGCATGTTGACGCCGGTTGAATTTTCAAAAGCGGCAATGAGACATGGAACGATCGCCATAGTGACAGACCCGCATGAGATAGCAAACGTCTGCGGAATAGAAGGCGTGGAGTACATGATAGAGAACAGCGAGAATACTCCCATGTACATTTATTTTGGAGCGCCCTCATGTGTTCCCGCCACTCCGTTCGAAACTTCAGGAAATGTATTAGGTGTCGAGGAGGTCAGAAAATTATTGACAAAAAAAGAAATAAAATATCTGAGCGAAGTGATGAACTTCCCTGCAGTAATAAATAAGCAAGAAGAAATAATCAGCAAGATTAATGCTGCAAGGATAAAAAATAAACCGGTCGATGGTCATGCTCCCGGAGTGAAAGGATCGGATATTGAAAAATATGCAGACGCAGGGATCACTACTGATCACGAATGTTTCAACATAGATGAAGCAAAAGAGAAAATAAAGAATGGAATTAAAATACTTATACGAGAAGGAAGCGCTGCAAAGAATTTTGAACAGTTGATTCCCCTTATCGATGAGTATCCGGAAATGGTAATGTTGTGTTCTGATGATAAACATCCCGACGATCTTACTATATCGCATATAAATGATCTTGTGAAACGCGCCGTGAGTAAAAAATGTGATCTGTTCAATGTACTGAAAGCTGCTTCTTATAACGCCGTAAAACATTATAAACTCGAAACAGGATTGCTGAAGATAAACGACGTTGCAGACTTTATAATTGTCGACGATCTTGTTAATTTTAAAATGAGGGAAATGTACATCGGAGGGAATCAAATATATAATAATGTATCGGGACTTGATGCAGAATATTTCAAAATACACACTCGTATTATAAACAATTTTAATGCGGAAAGAATCGGTGATGAATTGATAAAAGTGATCGCGGGCGGAAAATATTTAAACTACATTGACGTTATCGACGGGGAATTAATAACCAGGAGAAAAAAGGTTGAGTTAACCGGAACGCTGGAAGAAACAATAAAAAAATATGATCTAAATAAAATAGTTGTTCTTAACCGCTATCAGAAAAATGCCACCCCGGTCTGCGGATACATTTCAGGTTTTAAACTTATAAACTCTGCTATCGCATCGACAATTGCGCACGACAGTCATAATATTATTGCAATAGGCGATAATGATGTGATGATAACAAAAGCGATAAATTCAATAATTGACACAAGGGGAGGAATAGCATACGTGAATGAAACAACAATTAAAAGGCTTCCTTTGGAGATCGGCGGGATCATGACCAACAAACCGGTTGATGTTGTCGCAGCAGAATATAAATCAATAGACGCATTAACTCACGCTAACGGATGTCCCCTTCATGCCCCATTTATGACGATGTCATTTATGGCGTTATTGGTGATACCCGAATTAAAGATCGGAGATAAAGGCCTGTTCGACATTACAAGTCCCAACGGATTCGTTGATCTTTTTGAGAATTAAATACTGTTCCACGTGGAACATAAAAACGACCTTAAAAAAAAACTCAGCCAGATTCCTGAAAAACCCGGCATATATCAGTTCTACGATTCTGCCGGTAAGATAATTTATATCGGAAAGGCAAAGATCCTTCGTAACAGAGTGCACTCGTATTTTGGGAAACATCACGAGAACAATAAAACACGGATAATGGTCAGCAAAATTGCTGATATTCAATATACTGTGGTTGATAATGAATGCGACGCCCTCCTGCTCGAAAGTTCACTTGTGAGAGAACACAGACCTCGTTATAACATTCTGCTTAAAGACGACAAGACATTTCCCTGGGTCTGCATTAAGAAGGAATCTTTTCCGCGGGTATTCTACACAAGGCAAGTTGTTAAGGACGGTTCAGAGTATTTCGGGCCTTTTACATCAGCTTATGTAGTAAAATCGATACTGGAACTTATTAAAAAAATATTTCCATTAAGGAACTGCACAAGAAATCTCGACATGGAAATGATAAGGGCAGGAAAGTATACACAATCATGTCTTGAATATCATTTGGGAAACTGCAGGGCGCCGTGCATAGGCCTTATGGGAGAGGCGGAATACAACGAAAACATTCATCGGATTAAAGGAATAGTAAAGGGTAATTTGTCGGGGATAAGGAAATATCTCAAAGATAAAATGTCGGAATTCTCATTGTCAATGGACTTTGAAAAAGCACAGGAGATGAAGGAGAAACAGGATGTCCTGGATAAGTATTGTGCCCGCTCGGTAATTGTCAGCCCTGGCATTGGCGAAGCTGAGGTCTTTTCGTATGTGAGTGACGAAAAAGAGGTCTTTGTG
>CAZEWB010000003.1:0-14438 GCA_964515655.1 uncultured Bacteroidales bacterium | reverse complement strand
TGTGTTGGGTGTGTTTGGTGTTTTTTGTGAATTATCTGAGAATAATTGAAGGCTCGGTGACTCAATCTCACAATGTGCAGATAAAAAAACTTATCGACGAGGAACAGGGGGATATTCTCTCAACGGTCATTCAGGACATCCGCGAACGACTACGCAGCGAAGTAAAAGAAGTGATAGTGCCTTTTTTACCTGAATTTGCCCCTGAAGGTCTTAAATTTACCGTGCCGCTGAGGGGCGATAAGCAAAAACTGCTGGAGTTGTCGGAAAGAAACGCAAGGACTTACCGTACCGAGAGGCGTATTGCTGAAATGTCGGCCGGCAAAGGGAAGGGGGTATGGAAAACACTGGAACGGTTACGCGAGGACATAAGAATGGAAACAGTTCCGGGATTAATAGAATGTTTTGACAACTCGAACCTTCAAGGCACCAATCCCGTTGCGGCTTGCGTGGTATTCCGTAACGGCAGACCTCTCAAATCAGAGTACCGCATGTTCCACGTGAAAAGCGTTGATGGACCGGATGACTATGCAAGCATGACAGAGATCGTTGAACGTCGCTACCGCAGGTGCCTTGATGAAAACCGTCCGCTTCCTGATCTTGTTGTTGTGGACGGGGGCAAGGGCCAGCTGGTTGCAGCATACAGCGCGCTTGTTAAACTGGGTCTCGAAGACAAGATATTCCTTATTTCCATTGCCAAGAGGCTGGAAGAGATCTACAGATTTGACGAAACCCTGCCGCTGATGCTGGACAAACGCTCGCCGTCGTTAAAACTTATTCAGCATTTACGCGACGAAGCTCATCGTTTCGGAATAACATTTCACCGAAAAGTGAGGGCAAAAAAGACAATTAAGCTGGAGATTCAGGATATAAAAGGCATAGGACCCAAAACTGTTGAAAAGATATACAAACGCTTTGGTTCGCTGCAGAATATTTCAAAGGAAGATAAGGAAGAACTGGTGAAGATAGCAGGAAAAGACAAGGCGGGGAAAGTCATTGAGTGGATAAATAAATTTTAAAACACTTAACACAAAACACTTAATTTTTAACATCTAAATGATGTTTTCAGTGTATTAAATGTATGAGGCTGATCTCTGTGCTCTTTTGGGTAATAAACTACTCTGCAGATAGTTTCACAAACTTTGTTGTTCCGCAAAAACCGTCGCCGCTTGCTTTAAGAAGATACACTCCCGCGGGCAATCCTGATATATCCAGCGAGGTCTCTGCTTCTTTTGAATTGGCCTGGATCAGTTCTTTACCGCTTATATCCATAACAGATATCGTGTATTCTTCGCCATTATTGTTGCCGTAAGTTACTCTCAGATCTGCAATAGTGGGGTTGGGGAATACAGACAGCGTTCCCTTGTTTATTTCCGGCACTGAAACGGGGCAGTTGTAGCAGAAAGAAATGGTGTTTCCTATCGCGCTGACTTCGGTAATGGTTATTCCTCCGGGGCTTCCGTTTACAAGGAGACAGGCCGGGTTGCTGGCGGGGCCGAAAGAGGTTCTTCCGGAATTCAGGCTGAATGCTGCATTGTCTATCTGTCCTGTAACCGTATCTATGCCATCGGGCCGGAAAACATAGACCTCATCGGGCATAAAAGGATAATCGCTGTTTCCGTAACCCCACGAGTCGCTGTTTATCCTGTAGATCAGTAATCCCTGGCCGTGCAGCGAACTTTCGAAACCACCTTCCTGCTTGCGGTATTCCAACACAAAATATTCATTAAAAGAATTAGGAGAAGCAATCATGTAACAATTGTTTGTTGGTGAAGTCAGGGGATTTAGAGTATATGTGCCAGGCGTAGTGATCTCAGGAATAATATCTATCCAGCCCCCGTAAACGTTTTTCATATACGAGCACATATGTTCGGACGGATTAAGCGACCGGTCCATCAGATCCCAGTAGCCCATCGAACGGAATTGCCGGTACAGCGTGTCGTAATGATACAGATCGGGCGCTCCTAAAGTGTGGAACATTTCGTGGCAGAGAACACCCACGCCCCTTGTTGGGATGAAAAAGAATTCTTCGAGCTGAAAATTATAATCCCATACCTGCAAACCATTTATGAATGCACTTTGAGTATAAAGAGCCCAGCGGTGAGGCCAGAGCAACTCAGCCCATTCTCCTACATCACCACGGATAATAAAGCAGACATTGTCGACATAGCCATCCATGTTTAAGTCGAGGTCAATTCCTGCAGGAACTTGTCCGTCGATAGATTCAATAGCGCGAAAAAGAAGGCCATGTTCGCGCTCCTCCCGTTCTTCGGGCAGATAGCCGGTGGGATTCAGACTGGCATCATAAGGCTGAAAGTATTCGCGTGTGTTAATATCCTCGTACGAAACAACGAAATTATTTGTGGATTCCGGATACGAGGTGGAATTAATGATCACCTGGCTATACGAGGCTTCGTTAAAATAATTGTAGAGCGAATTGGCGTTTGTTATCGAGGAATTGAACATTGAATCATAAACAGAGGTTTGATCCGGAAACTCTGTCTCCCCGCTGAAGCGGATAAAAACAACAATGTTATTGATGATCCCGCTTTGTTTTAACGACTTTACATTCCTGCTTTTTGAATGTGCATACATTTCGCTGTAGTAGTCAAGTCTTCTTTTCGTAATAATATCGCCTGATACCGACAGGTTTTTGGGAATGCCCAGCGCTTCAGGATCGGCGTGGCCTACAATATGATCCGAATAGGTCATTTTACCGTTTTTCATAATGGCATATACCCAGTATTTTGTCTCCGGATTTCGGACAATTGTATAATGATCTGCATCGTGTACACAGTTGTAAAACTCATCCCCCGAAACAAAGCAGTGTATCACCGTACCGTCAGGCTGCGGAAGGGTTTTAGGATGATCCTCGACATAAATTGCGAAAGCAGAAAATGTCCCGAAGAAAAAGGCACAAATAAGTATAAGATGTTTCATATTAAACATTTTTACAAAGATAACTTAAAATAATTTGTCGGGATCATGGATATTGGTGCGGGTTTGGTTCCGTGTTCCGCGTTCCGTGTTCCGCGTTGGTGTTTACCAAAGACCACGACTAACAGCCAAACCCGCTGCCATGACCATAAACCAAAGACCTATTGAGGATGCACCCTTACAGGAATATTATATTGTACTTTCACCTCTTTTCCATTCTGCTTTCCCGGTTTCCATCTGGGCATGTTCTTAACAGCATTCATTGCGCTGTTATCTAGGGATTGATTCAAACTGCTGCGAAGAACTTTCACATTTGTAACACTTCCGTCAGTGTCAATTACAAAACTCAGATATAAGGTTTGCGGAATACTTTCCATCTGCTCCAGTTCTTCCAGTTTAATATTTTCAACAAGATATCTCATCATTGCTTCCTCGCCACCGGGGAATTCAGGAGCCTCTTCTACGACAATAAATACGGGCTCTTCGGTAGTCGTTGTATCCTGTGAAAAGCCAGGAGAATAATTCAAACAAAGTAATACAAACGTAATGATAAGTATTATATGTGGTTTTATTGCAAGATGATTGAATCCAGTCACAATAAAAAATTAAGGAGTAAATTTAATAGGAATGTGCATATGAACATCTACATTCTGTCCCTCTAGATGACCGGGCTTCCAGGCGGGCATTCTTTTAATAACTTCAATAGCTGCGTTGTCAAGAGAAACACAATTACTACTTTTTTCAACAGCTATATCAGATATGCTTCCGTCGACCTTAACTATAAACTCAACAATAACTTTGCCTCCAATCTTTTGGTCTATTGCATCTTGAGGGTATACAAGATTTTCAGAAATGTATTTACATATTGCTTCCTCACCACCGGGAAATTCTGGCATCCCTTCAACCTTATCATCAATCATGAAAGGAATTGTGTCCTGTGAAAAAGAAGAAAAACAATTTATACAAAGCAATAAAAATGTAATTGACAGTATTTTATATAAAATCATAACAAAGTGATTGATTCCAATTTACCGCAAAAATCGTTCCTTAGTAAAGGTGTGCAAAAAGTCCCAGAAAGATCCTTAAGAAAATCTTAACCCAAAAACTCAATTGTTTTTCTGAGCGATAGCGAAGAATCTAAATATCAATTGTTTTAGATTCTTCATTTCATTCAGGATGACAAAAGGTGTTGGTTATGAGAAATCTCAAATTCGTTTTTATGGAATTTTATCATTGATATTTCCTTAATACTTGGTATTTTTGCGGCCTAATTCATAATCAAATGGATAATAAAGAATACTTTGCTCACGAAACAGCGGTTATTGACAATGACTGCCAGATAGGGAAAGGTACAAAAATATGGCACTTCAGCCACATAATGACCGGTTGTGTGATGGGAGAGAAGTGCAACATAGGGCAGAATGTGGTGATATCGCCGGGCGTTATTCTTGGCAAGAATGTAAAGATCCAGAACAATGTTTCTCTTTATACCGGAGTGGTTTGCGAAGACGATGTTTTCCTTGGACCGTCGTGTGTGTTCACAAATATCGTAAATCCCCGCAGCGCAGTTATCCGCAAGGATCAGTATGTTAAAACACTGGTGAAAAAAGGAGCATCCATTGGTGCAAATGCAACTATCGTCTGCGGTCACAACATCGGCGAATTCGCATTTATCGGTGCCGGAGCTGTGGTGACAAAAGAAGTAAAGCCCTATGCGCTTGTGGTGGGAAATCCTGCTAAACACGCGGGCTGGATGAGCGAATATGGTCACCGCCTCAGCTTTGATGATAAGGGCATTGCGACTTGTCCCGAAAGCGGTGAAAAGTACAGACTAGAAAATAATTCCGTTAAAAAAATCGGCTGATCATGAAAAATTTTGCCCTCATCGGCGCTGCCGGATATATTGCAAACCGCCACGTTAAAGCCATCAAAGACACGGGTAACAAACTCGTTGCCTTTCTTGACCCTTTTGACAGCGTTGGATACATAGACTCCTTTTTTCCTGAGGCCGACTATTTCCGCGAAATCGAGCGTTTCGATCGCCACGTTTACAAGTTAAACAACAGCGGAAATAAAATAGACTACATAAGTATTTGCTCCCCAAATTATCTGCACGATTCACACATACGATTCGCCCTGCGCAATGGATGTACGGCGATTTGCGAAAAGCCGCTGGTACTTAATCCGTGGAACGTGGACGCCCTTGTACAGCTTCAGAAAGAAAGCGGACAAAAGATTTTCAATATACTACAGCTAAGGTTTCATCCGGTGATAATGGCACTGAAAGAAGAAGTTGCAAAAAATCCCGGAAAAGTCCACGATATAGATCTTGCCTATATCACAAGTCGTGGCAACTGGTATCATTTTTCATGGAAGGGCGATGCGCAGAAGAGCGGTGGTATTGCAACAAACATAGGAATTCATTTTTTCGATATGCTTACTTGGATCTTTGGTAGTGTTAAAGACATACACATTAACCTTTACGACACACACAAAGCAGCCGGATACCTTGAACTTGAAAAGGCAAACGTAAGATGGTTCCTTAGCGTTGATTACGATGATATTCCCGAAAAAATAAAGCAGAAAGGCCAGCGCACATACCGCAGCATAACTGTGGATGGTAAGGAGCTGGAATTCAGCGAGGGCTTTACAGACCTTCATACCATCACCTACCAGAATATCATAGATGGCAAGGGATACGGACCCGAAGACTGCCGTCCGTCCATCGATATAGCATGGCGGATAAGAAACGAAAAACCGGTAGGAAAAACCGGAAATTATCATCCTTTATTGAATAGTATTAAAAGTTAAGATATGATTGAACAGATACTGAAAAAACAGACCCGCATTTCTGTTATCGGACTGGGCTACGTGGGATTGCCCATTGCACTTGAATTTGCAAGGAAAGTTGGTGTCGTTGGTTTCGACATTAAACCGGATCGGGTGGAAATGATGAAAAAGGGAAAAGACCCCAGCAACGAATTACCGAAAGAATCGTTTGACGGTTGCGACATATTGTTTACTGCAAATCCCGAAGACCTGAAAATGGCCTCTTTTCATATTGTGGCAGTTCCTACTCCTATCGATAAACGCAATCTTCCAGACCTTACGCCATTGCTTGCCGCAACACGCACCGTGGGAAAGATCCTGAAAAAAGGCGATTATGTTGTATATGAATCTACCGTTTATCCGGGCGCTACCGAAGAAGACTGTCTGCCCATCCTCGAAGAATTGTCAGGTCTTAAATGCGGCGTTGATTTCAAGATCGGATTCAGTCCCGAACGCATCAACCCCGGCGACAAGGAGCACACGCTGAAGTCAATTATAAAAGTAGTTTCCGGTTGCGACGCAGAGGCGCTGGATGTTATTGCACGCGTTTACGAAATGGTGGTAGAGGCAGGAGTCCACAGAGCATCTTCTATTAAAGTTGCAGAAGCGGCAAAGATCATCGAAAATACACAACGTGATGTGAACATTGCTCTGATAAATGAGCTGTCCATCATATTCAACCGCATGGGCATAAACACATACGAGGTCCTTGAAGCAGCGGGGACAAAGTGGAATTTCCTCCGTTTTTTCCCGGGCCTGGTGGGTGGCCACTGCATCGGCGTTGACCCTTATTACCTTACCTATAAAGCAAAGGAATACCGCTATCACGCACAGATAATCAATTCGGGACGCTTTGTGAATGACAGTATGGGCTTTTATGTTGCCAAGCAGACTGTAAAAAAACTGATTGCGGCAGGAAAAAATATTTCCAATTCCCGTGTCCTGGTGATGGGGGTTACGTTCAAGGAAAACGTCAGCGACATACGCAATTCGCGTGTTGCAGATGTTGTGAGTGAACTCAAAGGCTACGGTATTAAAGCTGATGTTGTTGATCCGTTTGCCGATGCATCAGAGATAAAACATGAATATGGCTTTGGAATTGTGCCCGCTCCAACAGGTAAATACGATGCTGTGATTGTGGCAGTAAACCATAGTCAATATGTCGATCTGGATGAAAAATACTTTAAATCGATAATGAACGACAAAGGTATTCTGGTTGACGTCAAGGGAATCTATCGCAGCAAAATAAAGGACATATCATACTGGAGCCTCTAATAATGAAAAAACAGATACTGGTTACCGGCGGTACGGGCTATATTGGATCACACACAGTTGTGGAACTTATACAGGCCGGCTTTGAGCCTGTGATCGTTGATGACCTGTCGAATTCCGAAAAGTCTGTACTCAATGGCATTAAAAAGATAACCGGCGTAAAACCGGAATTCCATTGCTTCGACCTGTGCGATAAAAAGAAAACAGAGAAGTTCTTTTCGGAAAAAAAAGACATCGAAGGGATCATTCATTTTGCTGCTTATAAGGCGGTCCGCGAATCGGTTGAAAAGCCTTTAATGTATTATCACAATAATCTTACGTCTTTGATCAATGTCCTTGAAGGAGCAACCAAATACAATATCGGCACCTTTGTGTTTTCGTCATCCTGTACTGTATACGGCCAACCCGACATTTTACCTGTAACCGAGACTGCTCCGATAATGCCCGCATTGTCGCCTTACGGAAATACAAAGCAGATATGTGAGGAAATCATTAAAGATCATTCGGCAAACAATGAATTTCTTAAAACAATAATGCTTCGGTATTTCAATCCCATTGGAGCCCATCCGACATATCATATAGGAGAATTGCCCATAGGCGTTCCCAATAACCTCGTTCCGTTTATAACGCAGACAGCTGCGGGGATACGGAAGCAGTTGAATATTTTTGGCAACGATTACAATACTTCTGATGGAACAGCTGTACGTGATTATATTGACGTTGTCGATCTTGCTAAGGCGCACGTCTTTGCATTGAACCGCATTCTGTTACAAAAGAACGAAATGCAAATAGAGGTTTTTAATCTTGGTACCGGACGGGGATTGTCGGTACTGGAGCTTGTTAAGACTTTTGAAAAGATAAACGGACAGAAAGTGAACTATATCATCGCCCCCCGACGTTCCGGTGACATTGAAAAAGTATGGGCAGATACTTCACTTGCAAATATAGTTCTTGGCTGGAAAGCAGAAAAGTCGCTTGAAGAAACGCTGAAGTCGGCATGGGAATGGGAGAAGAAAGTGAGAGGATTGTAGGCGATTCTGGTTTAAGGTCATGGCGGCAGGTATGGGTCATGGTCTTTGTTATTGGTAGAAGTTAGCCATTAATTAATGACCAATAATACAGACCATTCATTATTTGAATTTGAAAGCATCAACGCTTTCCAGATACTTTTCTATTTGCGAAACGGAATAATAAGGAAGGTTCATAAGCCGGAATTCCTTACCGGCAGGGGTTTGGGCTTTAGTAAACGAGGGAATTCCATTGTAATAGCGAATGGCGATATCGTGGTTACATTCGTCTATAAAAAGGTGCAAAGATTTAAGTTTACCCTCATGCCCCGATTTAACTTCTACAGGGATAAGCATATTACGAAATGGAAAAAGGTAATCTACTTCGGCCATAGATGTTTTTTTTTCGCGCGTCCAGAAAATGAGTTTGCTTAAGGCCTTTGTCTGAAAAGAGAGCAATTCCTGACCTGTGATATGTTCTGCCACAATACCACGATATGCCGAATTCAGATCGCTGCATCCCAGCACTTCTTTCTGAAAGCCAGATAAATAATTAAGCAGCCCGGTGTCCAGTACATGCAACCGCGGTGATTTGTTTATATTGGGAACAACGGGCAGTTGTGTATTGGTAACGGGGTATATCAGATGAATAAGAAAGGCCTTTTCAAGTAACCGTAGCGCTTCTCCCATATCTTTTGACTTGTAGGGGGAATTGCCAAAGCCCGCAAACTTAATCCGCCTTCCTGCATTGCTGAATACATTGTTTACTGCGTGGCGGATGTGTAAAGTCTGTGCATCGCTGCGGCTGTATTTTTCGGCATCCTCAATATACGAGGCAATAAGTGAGTCGAACAGATCAGATAATGCAACAACATCACGATTGTTAACATAATGATTTACTACTTCCGGCATTCCTCCTATTAACGCATATTCATGGAATAATGACAACAATTTGCCGTGTGCAAAAACCTCAACAGGAACAACGTTTAATAACTGGTCAGAAGCTGCCCGTTCGCCGCAAGCATCAAGAAATTCGCAGAATGAAAACGGACGGAGTACCATATATACTACTCTTCCTACTGGAAAAGAAACTCCTTTCATAAAAAGTGACTCAAGCAGACTGCCGGCAGCAATTACAGACAGGCCGGGATAGAGCTCATAAAAAAAGCGAAGTGAATGAATGGCTTCCGGTACTTCCTGTATCTCGTCTATAAACAATAAAGTGTCTCCCTGTTCTTCAAGTGTAACATTATAATTGAAAAGAATTTGTTTTACGAGCATGTCAAAGTCCTTGTATCCGGAAAACAGCATTCGGTTGTTTTTCAATTCAAGATCCAGGTAAATATAACGGCTGTACTTCTTCCCAAATTCATGCACAAGCGAAGTTTTTCCTACTTGCCTTGCACCTCTCAAAACAAGAGGTTTTCTGGGCGAACTGTTTTTCCATTTTGTAAGTTCATCCTCTAGTTTTCTTTTAAGCATATAATATCAACACTTTAAATAATGTGAATGCACAAAGTTAGGGTAAATATTTCAAAAACACAACACAAAGTTAGGGTAAATTATTGCGGAATATGACATAAAGTTAGGGTAAAAAGCAGGATTACTTCAATTTCATCAAAAAAACCCGACAACACATCGTCTATAGACGACAAAATGCGAAAAATAACACACAAAATCGCCCATGGTCTATAAAAAAACGTATACTAAAGCAATTTAAACTTACTCTCAAAAAGGAATAATATATCTTTGCGCAACAATCTGTTGGTTATGAAAAAGGTTATCACCACTTTTCTGATCATTTCCTCAATAGTATCTTTAGCGCAGAACGACAATACCTTTATGGCACTTGATACAACTCCGGTAAAGAATCGAATGATCAAGGTAAACACCCTGACTTACAGCGACCTTAAAACACTACCTGCACATGATGCCTGTAACAGCTTAAAACTACTTAGCAGTTATTACACAGACGGTGCCGGAAACATGTTCAGGAGCGCTATCCCTTTAGCTGGCCAGTTCATGTATTACGATGGCGTTCCGATGGATAATCTCAGTGCGATTCAGTTTCTTTGCCTTGGCAGCATAATGCTTACAAGTCCTGAAGATGCGGTGAAATACGGCAATACGTTCGGTGAAATATTGCTGGTAAAACCACTTCAGCATTACGACTCTGCTCATGTTCAGGTTGAACATTACAGATATATCCCCTCTTTCTCGTTCCACGATTTATGGAATGGCAATCAGCAGGGAGCATATGAATACAGGTTTATCCTAGACGGGCCAGTAAAATTTTCCGGTAAATTCAGACCGCTGTTCAGCCTGGGACTTACCTTTGGACGCGATGGTGAACCCGACCCCCGTAACACCACTTATCCCTTTATTGAACCGGGATATCTCGCAAATTTGATAAAAACACCCCTGACATTAAACCCGGATATTTCATTTCCCATGCCGGTCAGCGAAACAGTATCCGACGGAAAAATCAGTCTTCTGCCATTCAAGCACATTGACAACGAGAATTTTCTTAGAATAAGCAGCAGGATTGTTCTGCCCGTATGCAATCACGACACAATTGTGTTAGGCAACCTTACAAATTTATCCACAGGCATTCAGTGGGTGAGGGAAAATGCCTTGTTCAACTGGTACAATAATCCTGCATACGAAAGCCGCTATTTTTTTAGTTATGCTAAGTGGAACGGAAAACACAATATGGGAAACGGTGTGGTAAAATACGGGCTCACTTATTCCAATACCTTTAATAAAAACAAAAAATACGACAGGGATTTCAAAGACCAATTCTTTGATTACGGATATATTGGCAAATACCATGAAAAAGTTGAACGCGCATATAGTTACACTGATACTATTGACGGGTTTGGATCGGGTGTTTTCCAGCACATAGGATATTATAATACACAATACCTTTTTGATGTAGCTAACCCAGCCAATCCTGAACTGGCCGCATATAACACAGCACTTTATGATATAATAGCGGATACCACTATTACCTCACAGGAACTATTCTTTTTTTCCGGAGGATTAAGAAATGGTGATCTTCCCGAAAAATCATGCTATCTGTGGAATAATACAGGTACCACCTATAATACTTACGAGGAGAGATTAATGATTAACAACCATGTTTCAGGTAGCATCGAATTAACCAATGGACCTCACAAAGTATCTGCAGGCTTCTCTGTTTCCAAGAAATCAGAGCGATTTTATAGCCTCGCCCCTTCCGGTTTATGGACACTTGCACGTAATCTTACCAATCACCATCTTTTAGAGCTCAACTTCAGCAATCCACATCTGGTTACCGATGAAAATGGCGTGTTTCAGGATACGATTTATTACGACAGGTTATATTCCGCAAGCATGCAATCCTCATTCGATGTAATGTTAAGAAATAAGCTAGGCCTACCGGTCGATGGCACAGATCCTATCTACATAGATACCTATCTTCCATCGGATTTTGATATGGGTCTGTTTTCAGCAGATGAACTAAGCAGTCAGCCCGGCTTTCTTTCCTATTCCGGCTACGACTATACCGGATCCTCATATTCTCCCGAAGCAGAATGGTCCGATTATTATACGATGAAGGATGAATACGGCCGCTTTGTGCGTCCGGTAAACCCATGGACACCTCTTACTACTGCAGTTTATGCACAGTATGCTGTCCGGTATATGGGAATTGATATAACAGCAGGTATAAGAGCTGATATTTATAGTTCAAATCAGCCTGTGTTAAGGGATCAGTACCTTCTTACACCTGCGTACACAGCCCAGGAGGTTACAAGTTTAGGCGGATTGCCGGTAACCCATCCGGATAATATTGGTAGCGATTATACTGTTTACGTTGATAACGCTGCCGTTCCAACCGCCATTCTCGGTTACCGGAAAGGTGACTTCTGGTTTAACGCGAACGGAGAAGAAGTCAGCGATCCCATCGTAATAGCTTCCTCAACCGGGATTCAACCCTATGTAAAAGATCCAAACCAGAATCCTGACACCAAAGAGTTTTTTGATGGGGTATTCGAAAGAGCATCTCCTTATCTTATGTTTTTACCCTCTGTTCATCTCGCACATGCTATGGAAAACTCGGAAATATCTGTTGATTACAACAGTCATTCCGTAAACCCCGGCAATTACAGCGCCTTCCTTCCTTACCAGTACCGTTTTCTGAATACATACGGGAACATTGTACTGAACAATCCTGATTTATCCCCTGTACGGGTTAGTCAGGTAAGGGGAGGTTTTTTTCAGGCATTAGGCGAATTTGGTGAAGCAGGGCTATCGGTATTCAGAACCCGCTTGGATGGAATGATAACGATTCGAAATATCACCTATGCATATCCGGCTAAATATTCAACTTACGACAATATGAATGAACCTTACAGAAGTGAAGGTTTAGCAGTGTTTGCACAACTCCGCGGGAAATACGTTCCGGTGACAGCAGGAGCAGCAATAACGCTTCAGCAAAGCGTCGAAAACGAGGAGTACAGTAATTTAACGTATCAGAAATTATCGTATTTCCCGAAAAGTATTGTGAACGTCAATGTGGGCTACGGATCAGTAAACTACAACCCCAACCGAATCCACTGTCGCTTTTTCAGGAATTTCTTTGCCGGTATTTTTGCAAACTACCGTTCCGGCGCTGAGGTAGCAGGATACGAACTTGAGCCTTGGGTTACCTTTGATATTAAGGCGGAAAAATCAATTAAAATTACCAACGACGGAGTAATGGCCACATTTATTATCAGTATAGATAATATTTTAAACCGTCAGAATCTTTATTCTGCACACCCCGAAACAGGCCTCCCCGACGATGACGGGTTCCTGAGCAATCCCGCTAATGCCGCTATTATTCATAGTATGATATCGCCAGCCGCATTTTCGGAACAATATCGTTTATTCATTAATGACCCCACCTACTATGGCATTCCAAGGATATTGAGATTCAGTATCAGACTAGGATTCTGAAAACATTAAACAATGATGGAACCAAAACATCTCGTTAAAAATAGCCCGTTGCATGCTCTTAAATTGTTTGTATCTTTGCAAACCTAAGTTAAATGTAATGACCAAAACCCTCCTCATCACCGGTGGCGCCGGATTTATCGGTTCGCATGTTGTGCGGCTCTTTGTAAAAAAGTATCCGGAATACAAAATTGTGAATCTCGACAAACTTACCTATGCCGGCAATCTTGAAAACCTGAGGGACATCGAAAAGGAGCCTAACTACGTGTTTGAAAAAGGAGATATTTGTGATTCAGACAGCATTCAGAATTTATTTATAAAATACAATTTCAACGGAGTAATTCATCTTGCCGCGGAGTCGCACGTTGACCGTTCTATTTCAAATCCGATGGAATTCATCCACACGAATATAGTTGGTACGGTTACTTTGCTTAATGCAGCTAAAAAGAACTGGGAAGGTAAATTTGAAGGGAAACGTTTTTATCATATTTCCACCGATGAAGTATATGGAAGTCTAGGAGAAACAGGACTGTTTACTGAGGACACAGGCTATGATCCCCGCAGTCCGTATTCAGCATCAAAAGCGTCGAGCGACCATCTGGTGCGTGCATATTATCACACATTCGGACTGCCGGTTGTTATAAGCAACTGTTCGAACAACTACGGCCCCAATCAGTTCCCTGAGAAACTTCTGCCGCTCGCTATCAATAATATCAAGCATAAAAAACCCGTTCCTGTTTACGGTAAAGGAGAAAATATACGCGACTGGCTGTATGTCGAAGACCACGCAAAGGCAATAGACCTCGTGTTTCATAATGGTAAAACAGGGGAGACATACAACATCGGGGGTAATAATGAGTGGAAAAACATCGACCTCATTCAATTGCTTTGCAATATAATGGACAAAAAACTCAACCGCACAGAAGGCGAAAGTGCATCGCAGATAACGTTCGTTAAAGATCGTGCAGGACACGACCTCCGCTATGCGATAGACGCAACGAAGATCAGAAAAGAATTGGGCTGGAAGCATGAAGTTTCGTTTGCACAGGGACTCGAAAAGACAGTGGAATGGTATCTTTCAAACACCCAATGGCTCGAGCATGTTATTAGCGGCGACTACGCAAAATATTACGAACAGCAATACATTAAACGCTGATGTTCTGGAAAAGAAATAAAGAGTCATTAGAACCATTGAACGACCTGTCGTTGATAGGCGTTGACCTGCACTCACATCTATTGCCGGGGCTGGACGATGGATCACAGGAGATGTATGATACTGTTCATATGCTGACCGGACTTAAGGAACTGGGCTATCATAAGATCATTACCACTCCACATAACCAGGCCGACTTTTTCGAAAATCCCACCGAAAAGATACTGGCAAAGCTCGATGAGGTCCGGACTCATATTGCAAAGATC
>CAZEWB010000002.1:19046-31045 GCA_964515655.1 uncultured Bacteroidales bacterium | reverse complement strand
CCTTGTAAATCCTAATCAAATGACTTTGTGGTAGTTTAAACCGGACACGAGTGAGCCTGCACTAATCTCAACCGACACTATGCAATCGGCTCAACATGACCCCGCGCTTTTTTAAAAAGGAGAACATGGAATCGTCGAACTCTATCCACTTCGACGCTTCCATGACCCCTTTATACCTTCTCAATTATTCAGCATTATGGCGGGGGACGATGGAAGGTCGAACATTACTTAGATGTTAAAAATTAAGTGTTAAATGTTATATGTTTCAAAAATACAGTTCAAAGCAATTTTATCATATTTCTTCTGTCTTTTCAGTCACCTCTACAGGTTTAAAAGCCGATTCTTCCGACAATTTTTTCATACGCTTTAACGCCTTGCGTATAAGGATGAACATGAATGGAATTTCGAGCAGGATAAATATTGCGTTGCCGGTCATAAGGAGGAAGTCGTAAATACCATGGAAAATCCATGCATACAGGAATGCCTGCCAGAGCAAACTGCCTGATCTTGCCTTGTCGAACCGTGCAAGCCCGATATAGAAACCCATAATAATCCCGAAGAGCGCATGAGCCGGGACAGCAGTGAAAGCGCGCAGAATCCCGACAGATAATCCTTCGTCGAAAACATAAAAGATATTTTCAAGAGCAGCAAAACCAAGTGAAACAAATACTGCGTAAACTATGCCATCGAATTTTTCGTTGAAATTTTTATTCCTCCAGAAAAGGAGCAGCACACAAAGGAATTTTAATAATTCCTCTGTGAGCCCTGCGACCATAAATCCGTTCCATAATGCCGAAGAGTATGGTTCGCTGGAAGGAAAAATGGCCGAGGTCAATACTTCAATAAATGCACAGGGAATAACAATAATTGCACCCAGGATAAAACCTTTTATTAATAACCATACGGGTTCTTTTTCGTATTTGTCGCGGAAATATATGTAAATCAATATAGTTAATACCGGTGTAAGAGCAATAGTAAGTAGTATCATATAGTTATAATTTTGTGCAAGATAGGGAAATTTTCTATGCGAGACTTAAAGTGACGGAAGACCGGAGACCGGAGTCAGAAGTCGGAAGTGGAGTTGGGCATGGGCGGTGGGCATTGCCGACTGCCAATTGCCAACTGCCAATTGCAGACTGCCTACTGTCAATTGCAGACTGCCAACTGCCAACTGCCGACTGCCGACTGCCAATTGCCGACTGCCTACTGTCAATTGCAGACTGCCTACTGTCAATTGCAGACTGTCAACTGCCGACTCCGGACTTCGGTCATCCGTCACTTTTTTAACGACGGGAAGAAAAAACAGACGCCCCGTTCCCGTTTTGGCACAATTCACATTTTTAACTATTTTAGCGGGTTAATTAAATGACTGGTTATGTATGAATATCTGACAGGAAAAATTGTCCAGCTGACGCCGACATATATTGTGCTCGACAATTACGGGACCGGTTATCAGCTTCATTGCTCCCTTAACACATACAGCGCCCTTCAGCACGGAATGGATGTAACACTTTACACTCATCTTATTGTTCGTGAGGACGCACATTTGCTTTTTGGCTTTGCAAAAAAGGAGGAACGCGAAACATTCCGTATTCTGATATCTGTTTCGGGGATCGGTCCTAATACTGCACGCATGATATTATCATCCCTTACGCCTCAGGAACTCACACAGGCCATCGTAAGCGCTGATGTTGCAACACTTAAAAAGATCAAGGGGATAGGGCTTAAAACTGCCGAACGCGTTATAGTAGACCTTAGAGACAAGATAGGAAAGGCAAGCGGAGGCTCAAATATTTTTTCAGCAAAAGACAATACAAAACGCGAAGAAGCGTTATCAGCATTAATTACTTTAGGATTCACAAAAAATGCTTCAGAAAAAGCCCTTGATAAAGTATTGCCCGAAATGCCCGGAGAGACCGTGGACGTTATCATCAAACAAACTCTTAAATTTTTATAGCATCCGGAATTGAGGACACTTGCCTTAAATATTACCGTTCTGATTTTTGTAGTTTCCTGGCTTCCGTTTTCATGGGGCCCTGTTTCCTCATATAACCCTTCGGCCGTTCTATTCGCACCCCCCGATACCGGGAAAAAAGACACCCTTAATCTTCCCTGGGATTTCCGGGATCAGAGCGAAATTCCCGGTGAAAATAATCCCTATCAGTCGGGTATGTACATGCATCTGCCGTCGAATTTGACCGAGGATGTTAACTATGACTCGGAAAATAACGAATACAGCATTACGCATAAGATCGGAGATGTTGAGTACCGGCCAACTGAATATTACAGCTTCGAAGATTATCAGAAATACGATGCCGGCAGTTCTCTCAGAAATTACTGGAGACAACGTTTCCGCAGCGAGAATTTTCAGCATCAGTCATCGCTTATCCCCCAACTTCATATCGGCAGCGAAGTTTTTGAAACAATTTTCGGGAGTAATGTCATAGATATAAAACCTCAGGGCTCGGCCGAACTTATTTTCGGTGTCCAGATAAACCGTACTGAGAATCCTCAGCTGCCCGAAAAAATGCGCAAGACAACAACTTTCGATTTTCAGGAAAAGATACAGATGAACGTAACGGGACAGATCGGCGACAAACTGAAGATAGCAACAAACTACAATACCGAGGCTTCGTTTGAGTTCGAAAATAAAATGAATCTCGTTTACGAAGGCAAGGAAGATGAAATTATCAGAAAGATCGAAGCCGGTAATGTCAGCCTGCCCCTTTCGGGCTCCCTGATCTCCGGAAGTCAGAGCCTCTTTGGAATAAAAACAGAACTGCAGTTTGGCCGCCTGAATGTCACAGCTGTCTTTTCACAACAGAAGGGCAAGTCGCAGGTCGTTGAAGTGCAGGGCGGCGCACAGGTGCAGGATTATGAAGTGTGGGGCGACCAGTATGAGGCCAATCGCCACTACTTCCTTAACAAGTATTATTACGACAATTACGACAGGTCGCTGCAAAGTCTCCCGATAATTACATCCTCTGTTAATATTACCCGTATTGAAGTATGGGTCACAAACAAAACAGGCAACTACACCGACTGCAGGAACATCCTGGCCTTTACCGACCTCGGCGAAAACCTCTCTTCAACTCCCGGAGTATCGAATATTTCAAACAGTAGCATTATTCCTAATCCCTCGTATCCTTTTTACCCCGACAACCGCAGTAACTTGCTGGGTGATTTTGCGACAACATACCCCAACCTGCGCTTCATTAACCAGGTTTCGGCCAGTATGCCTGGATTTATGAAAGACGGCACCGACTTCGAAAAAATCGAGAACGCACGTAAACTAAGCCCTTCGGAATATTCTTTCAACCCGGTACTCGGTTTTCTCTCCCTTAATTCCGCCCTGAACAGCGACGAGGTTCTTGCTGTGGCATATGAATATACTGTTGGGGGAACGGTTTATAAAGTAGGCGAGCTTTCAAACACTGTTGATCCTCCAAATACCTTATTCCTGAAACTTATAAAAGGAACCACCCTTACTCCAAAACACCCCAACTGGCATCTGATGATGAAGAATATTTACTCGCTGGGGGCATGGCAGATCAATAATGATGATTTTAAACTTGGTGTTTTTTATCAGAATGATATGACCGGGACAGCGCTTCATTATATCAACGAAGGAGCAATAAAGGAGAAACCCCTTCTCTCCGTTCTCAATCTCGACAACCTGAACAGCATGAATGACGCCATCCCCGATGGTCAATTCGACTTTGTTGATGGTATTACAATCCGCCCCGACAACGGCCGTGTGATCTTCCCCTGCGTTGAGCCCTTCGGCAAATACCTTTATAAAAAATTCGATCCGCAGACACAAGCTGATATAGATATAGCAAACTCGTATTGTTTCACCGAACTGTACGACTCAACTCAAAGCAAAGCCAGGCAGATAGCAGAAAAAAACAAGTTTTTCCTTAAGGGAAGTTATAAATCATCCAGCAGTTCCGAAATAAATCTTAATGCGATAAATATTCCGCAGGGATCGGTGGTCGTGACAGCGGGAGGACAAAAACTTGTCGAGAATCAGGATTATACCGTAGATTATACCCTTGGCAGAGTCAAAATTATTAATCAGGCCTACCTGCAGTCAGGAATACCAATTAAGATCTCGCTCGAAAGCCAGGCCCTGTTCAGTCTGCAAAGCAAGACCATGGTGGGCGCACGGCTGAATTACCAGATATCAAAGGACTTCACTCTCGGTGCAACAATACTTAATCTTACCGAACGCCCGCTCACTCAGAAAGTAAATATTGGCGACGAACCTATTTCAAACACAATCTGGGGCGTTGACGGGACATGGCGCGCAGATGCTCCCGTCCTGACAAAATTAGTAGACCTGCTGCCTTTCATTGAAACAAAAACGCCTTCGAATATCACTGTTTCAGGTGAATTTGCACATCTTATCCCCGGTCACAACAAAGTGATCGACAAGGCCGGCATTTCGTACATCGACGACTTTGAGGGAAGCAAAACATCTATTGACCTTCGTTCCGCATCATCATGGAAACTGGCAAGCACGCCACAGAGCAATAAGGTTTTTCCTAATGGCGATGGCGATATGATAAACAACGTTGAATATGGTTTTAACAGGGCAAAACTGGCCTGGTATTACATCGACCCGATGTTTCTGCGTAATAATAACAATACGCCTACACATATTGCCAACACTCCGCAACAAAACAATCATTTCGTACGTGAAATATACGAAACGGAACTTTTCCCGAACCGGCAGAATGCAAGCGGTTATCCGCAGGCAATGAGCGTGCTGAACATGGCTTATTATCCCACTGAAAGAGGACAATACAATTATACCGTTGAGTGTGATACTTCCGGAAAACTGCTTGATCCCGAAAAGCGCTGGGGCGGTATAATGAGAAAGATTGAAAGCAACGACTTCGAGGCAGCCAACATTGAATTCATAGAGTTATGGATAATGGACCCCTTCGTTTATGACCCTGCCCATACCGGCGCAAAATTATATTTTAACCTTGGAAATATTTCTGAAGACATCCTGCGCGACGGACGTAAATCACACGAAGAAGGACTTCCCGTATCCAGCGAGGTTACCGACGTCGACACATCCGTATGGGGCAGGATATCACTGAAACCCGCAATTGTTCACGCTTTTAGCAATGACCCTAATGCCCGCCAATACCAGGATATAGGACTTGACGGATTGTCATCCGGCGACGAAGCATCCTTTTTCAGCGGTCAGAATACCGACACGAATAATGTCGTATGGCCTTATCTTGATACCCTGGCTTATTTGTTTGGTTCGAACTCCGGAGCATACCAGGACGCTCTTGCAGACCCCTCGTCCGACAACTACCATTATTACAGGGGAAGTGATTACGATAATCAGGAGTTGAGTATTCTTGACCGGTATAAATTATATAATAACCTCGAAGGGAATACTCCCACCGACAATATGACAACGGAAGAATACAACACAATGGCGACCCAGCAGATAGACGAAGAAGATATAAACCGCGACAATACCCTGAGCGAACTTGAAAGTTATTTCCAGTACCGTCTTGACCTTAGACCCGATAAAATGGTGATCGGCGAAAACTATATTACCGACATCGTTACCGGAAAGAACAAGGACAACGAAGAAGTAAAATTCTACCAGATAAAGATACCTCTTTACAGCCCCGACAGTGTCGTTGGTGATATAAGCGATTTTAAGTCCGTACGGTTCATGCGTATGTTTATAACCGGTTGTGAAAAGGAGTTGTTCCTGCGTTTTGCCGAACTGAAACTTGTCCGCGGTGAGTGGAGAAAATATAATGATTCTTTCCTTGAAGCCGGTCCGTATATTCCGGTTGAAACCGATGAAACAGCATTTGACGTATCTGCCGTAAACATCGAAGAGAACGGCTCAAAGCAACCGGTTAACTATACTCTTCCTCCCGGTGTAAGCCGCGTTATTGACCCCACAAATCCACAGCTCCGCCAGTTGAACGAACAGGCTCTTACTCTTAAAGTGTGCAATCTTCAGGATGGCGATGCTCGCGCGTGCTACAGGAATGTCGATATGGATGTCCGCCAGTACAAGACCATACAGATGTTCGTACACGCTGAAGCAATGACCGGATACAGCCTTAATGACAATGACCTTTGTGTTTTCATCCGCCTTGGTTCTGACTACAAGAACAACTATTACGAATACGAGATACCACTCAAACTAACCGCTCCTGGAAATTACAACAACGATGATGAAGAATTAAGAAAGGCTGTCTGGCCCGAAGCCAACATGTTCGATTTTAAATTTGAAGTTTTGCAGGGCGCAAAGCAGCTGCGGAATAACGCTATGCGTACAGCCGGTTCAACCGTATCTCTTACAACCCCGTTTTGGATCAAAGACGGAGATAACATCGTTAGGGTAATGGGGAACCCCAACCTCAGCAATGTGCGAACGATAATGATAGGTGTCCGGAACAGGAAAAAGGACAAAAATCCTCTTGCTGACGATGGCATGCCCAAGTGCGGAGAGATATGGGTGAACGAGCTTCGCCTTACCGACTTTGACGAAAAGGGAGGCTGGGCCGCAAATCTGAGAATGACCGCCCGCCTTGCTGACTTCGGCTCTGTCTCTGTTTCAGGATATACAAGCACGCCCGGATTCGGGAGTATTGAAAAGAAAGTAAGCGAGCGAAGCAAAGAGCAGATCAATCAGTATGACATTTCTTCCACAATGGAACTGGGAAAATTCCTGCCCGAAAAGGTCAAACTTTCCGTTCCTATGTTCATCGGGTATTCCGAAAGCTTCCGGAATCCGCAATACAATCCGCTGGATCCGGATATACCGCTGAAAGTTTCATTGGCCGACCTGCAGAGCAAGGAGGAGAAAGACAGTCTGAAGTACATTGTTCAGGACGTTACGCGACGAAAAAGTCTGAACTTCACAAACGTAAAACTTAATAACACTTCCAGAAGTCCGAAAATATACGACGTTTCGAACTTTGCGGCCAGTTACGCATACAGCGAATTGTATTCACGAAATATAAACACTGAATTCAACCGGCTCAAAAACTACCGTGGCGCGCTTACATATAATTTCAGCACTACGCCAAAGAACGTAGCTCCCTTTTCTGCAAATAACATGTTCAAGTCGCCCATTTTTAAACTTCTCAAAGACTTCAATTTCTACTATGCCCCCACACAGCTGTCATTCATGACAGATATAAACAGGTCGTATAACGAAATTCAGAGCAGAAGCGTGGATAATACTGATTATCGCCTGCCTCCGACATACACAAAGGATTTTTCGTGGAACCGCATTTACGACCTTAAGTGGGATTTTACAAAATCACTTAAGTTCGATTTCAATGCAAACAACATTGCCCAGATAGATGAGCCGACTGTCAACCAGCGGGTAAATAAAGCTTACCGTGACGAGTATGAGCAGTGGAAAGATACAGTTATGCAAAGCGTAAAGGAGTTGGGGAGAACAACAAGCTACAGGCACTCTTACAATCTGAACTATACGGTACCTATCAACAAAATTCCTATCTTAAACTGGGTGTCCGTAAATGCGCGGTATGGCGGCGGATACGAATGGACAGCAGGACCACGTACGGCCGACACTATCAAACTCGGCAACAGTATAAAAAACAACAACAACATGCAGCTGACAGCAACTGCAAGTATGAATAATTTGTATAACAAAATATCATATCTTAAGAAGGTCAATCAGAAATTCTCGAAACAGAAGAGGCCGGGACAGAAGAAGCCCAAGGAAAAAGTGACCTTCCCGAAACAGGGCGATCCCCCGAGGTATTTCAGATTTACCAAAGGTGTTCCGAAAATAATCACTCACAAATTAATGACAGAGGATGTGACCGTAAAAGTCCTTGATACGGCAAACCAGGAAATAAAGGTCGATGTAAAGATACTTAACCCTAATAAAGTCTCAGTGACGACAGATGCCGATTATAAGGCGGCAAGCGTAGTCGTCAGCGGCGAAAGAGAAGAGGTTATCAATCCATGGATAGAGGTACTGGATAACACACTCCGGGTAATGATGGCCCTTAAAACAGTTTCGGTAAGTTACACCGAAGCAAACGGAACTTTTGTTCCGGGCTATATTCCACGGACGTCGGTAATGGGCATGGAACAAACCGGAGATGTTTTTGCCCCGGGTGTGGGATTCATTGCTGGATGGCAGGAGAGGAACTATCTTGAAAGAGCCAACCGTAACGGATGGCTCACAACCGATACTTTGCTTAATTCTGCATTCCTCATAAATAACACACAGACGGTTAATATAAGGGCGAACATTGAACCTATAAACGGGATGAGGATCGATGTAACGGCAACCCGCACTTTCGGCACCAACATTACCGAATATTACAAATACGATGCTTCAACCGGTGAATTTTACCGGCACAGCCAGATGATAACAGGCAGCTTCAGTATGACATACGGGACATGGAGAACAGCGTTCGAGAAACTGAGTTCTCCTGATTACAGTTCCGAGGTATTCGATAAATTTAAAAATTTCCGTATTACCATTGCAAAGCGTCAGGCGGCAAAGCGTCTTGGGTCTGGCGGCGCCGACGACAACGGTTATCAGGCAGTGACAGATACTACTACCGGCTTCCCCGACGGATATGGCCCGACTTCCCAGGAAGTTCTGATACCGGCATTTCTTGCAGCATACGCAGGTAAAAATCCGGAATACGTCACTCTGAATTACTTCCCCGGCATTACCAGCATGATGCCCAACTGGACACTCACGTACGACGGACTGATACGATTAAGGCCTGTAAAAAAGATATTCCGTTCGCTTACAATTTCACATGCATACAGGTCTTCCTATTCGGTCAACTCATATACCACAAGTGTGGAATTCAACGACCCGTACGGCGACGGCTTTGGCTGGGTCCGTTATACCCTCGGTAATTTTATCCCCCAGCACGAGATCAGCCAGGTCTCGATAAGCGAGCAGTTCAGCCCTCTTATCAATTTCGACGGCACGCTCAACAACAGTTTTATTGTTAAATTTGAACTGAAGAAAACCCGAAACCTCTCATTCAGCCTTTCAAACAACCAGATCACGGAAATGAAGGGTAATGAAATTATTTTTGGCACAGGTTACAGGTTCAAGGACGTAAAGTTCATTATCAGTTCGGGTTCAAGCGGCGGAAGAGAATTCAAGAGCGACCTGAATACAAGATTAGATATCTCAATACGCGACGACTATACCATTATCCGCAAAGTCGAGCAAACGGAGAGCGGCGGATATAATATGATAACCAGCGGCACACAAATGATAACAATAAAACTCTCCGCCGACTACGTTCTCAGCAACCGCTTTAACCTCCGCCTGTTCTACGACAGGATAGTTAGAAAACCCAAGGTCTCCAATCTGTTCGACACTTATAATACGAACATCGGAATAAGTGTAAGGTTTACGCTGACGCAGTAGTTTGCTATTCCGGCGACCCTAAGGTTCTCCGAAGGCATGCGCGAAGGCGAACCTTAGGGTCTGCGCGGGAATGGTACAATAGGAACTAATAATGCGGCGTTTAAAGGAAAATATATCATGAGGACAACACTCAATGTCCGGTTTTCAGAAAAACAAATCTAAAAAACCGGGTAAAAGTCCTAAAATGTAAATTTTTTTTTTTATCTTGCGGATTCAATGTAATTGTCTTTAAAAAATAAACTCAACCCATTTCTATATGAAATTACGAATTTTATTAATGGCATGTTTGCTATTACCCGTTGTAGTGTTTTCGCAGCAAACCGGTGAAAAAAGTTCAACACTAAACAAACAAACAAAAGTAATTGCTGTAAAAAAGCAAATTCAAACTCAACCAACCCTTGTGGCAAAGACTGAAACGGTAAACATAGAATCATACCGAAAAGCCAATGGTGTTCCTGATGATTTTCCTCGTTATAAAGACACCGGAAACCCAATACTTGATAAGACAAATTACCATGATGCTAAACAGAAATGGATAACAGATCACCCCGTGGAATTTGAAAAAATCAAACATCTGAACTTGTAAATTTTAAAAATTTAATATTATGAAAAGAATTATTTTTTCTATTCTGTTGTTTCTTTTTGTATCACATATCAATGCTCAAACATTCTCCTATTCAGGACCTGCCGTTAGTATCCCCGATAATGACCCTGTTAATGGCGGTTGGGCTGAAATTAATGCTTCAGGAATCGTGCCGGTAAGTGAGGTAGATTATGTTACTATCAATCTAACCCATACATGGGATAGTGATTTGAAAATTGTATTGGAATTTTACGATAATAGTTGGATATTATCGAATGGGAATGGCGCCGGTGGTGATAATTATACCAATACGGTTTTTCGTACTGGGGCATACCCCAGCATTACTTCCGGTACAGCGCCTTTCACAGGAACTTTTGTACCGCAAACTCCCCTGCCAAAGTTTATTGATAATTTTAACCCAAATGGTAAATGGACACTACATGTTTTTGATTTAGTCTCTGGAGATATTGGCACCATTAACAGTTGGAGTATCACGTTTAAATCACCTACCTGTCCAACCATCGGTTTTGGCACATTACCTGCTACAATGAACTGTAGTGATGCTGCTGTTAATTTATATGCGAGTGATTTTATCACTGCCGGAGGAGCCGATTACCCAACTATGTTTTTTGAATTTAATATTGATGCTACTCTTGACCCAACAACTACCGATAATACTTTTATAGTTTATGAAGACGGAGTCCAGATTTATAGTGATGTAGTAACTACTGATCGCTTAACCTTATATTTTACCGGACCTTATGTAAGCCCAACCTCAGTTTATACTCTTTATGTTTGTAATACAAATTACACAACATCCTGGCTTGTTTATGATGGAAACGGGGAGACTTTGGGAAGTGGCACCACTACAAACACTTGTAATACTTATGGAGTATTAAGTCCACACGGAATAAGTAGTTGGACATGTACTCCTACGAATGGAATTACAGGCACAGCAGATTGGGGAGCAGCAATATTTAACCCATCTGTAGTGGGTGCCGGAACATATACAATTACATATAATTGGAATAATCAAGGTACCGGTGGCAATGCCTGTTCAGGTTCTGGTGTGCATACTGTAAACGTTGTTAACCCTTGGAGTGCAACATGGAATAGTCCCGGAACAGTTTGTGCTTCCGGGGGTTCATTAAATTTAAGCACTTATTTAACAGGAAGTTCTGGAGGTACATGGTCAGGTACAGGTGTAAGTGGGACAACTTTTAATCCTTCAGGACTTTCAGGTCCAATAAATATAACATATTATGTTGGGAATAGTGCTGCATGTAGTGCAACGGTTTCTCATACAATTACGGTTACTCCAGCTCCAACCATTGCAGCGGCAGGTACTGACCAATCAGTATGCGGAACAACAGCAACATTAGCCGGTAACACAGCTACAGTAGGAACAGGCACGTGGACACTTGTAAGTGGTTCGGGAACTATATCAAATCCAAATTCAGGAACATCAGGAATAACAGGATTAGGCGCAGGTGCGAATGTTTTTCAATGGACAATAGCCAATTCACCATGTCCTTCATCTTCCGATCAGGTTTCTATTACAATAACTTCCACTCCAACCATTGCAGCAGCAGGTACTGACCAATCGGTATGCGGAACAACAACAACATTAGCAGGTAACACAGCTACTGTGGGAACAGGCACATGGACACTCATAAGTGGCTCGGGAACTATAACAAATCCAAATTCAGGAACATCAGGAATAACAGGATTAGGTGCAGGTGCGAATGTTTTTCAATGGACAATAGCTAATTCGCCATGTCCTTCATCTTCCGACCAAGTTACAATTACAGGCGTAGCTTCGCCAACCGTTGCAAACGCCGGTTCCGATCAAAATTTATGTGGCAGCACATCTACTTTATCTGGAAATATTCCTGCAATAGGAACAGGCACGTGGACACTCGTAAGTGGCTCTGGAACTATAACAAATCCATCTTCAGCAACGTCTGGATTAACTGG
>CAZEWB010000002.1:0-18946 GCA_964515655.1 uncultured Bacteroidales bacterium | reverse complement strand
CCGATCAGGTTTCTATTACAATAACTTCCACTCCAACCATTGCAGCAGCAGGTACCGACCAATCGGTATGCGGAACAACAACAACATTAGCAGGTAACACGGCTACATTAGGAACAGGCACGTGGACACTCGTAAGCGGCTCCGGAACTATAACAAATCCAAATTCCGAAACATCAGGAATATCAGGTTTAGGTGTAGGTGCAAATGTTTTTGAATGGACAATTTCCAGCCCCCCTTGTACTCCCTCTTCCGATCAGGTAACAATTACAGGCGTAGCTTCGCCAACCATTGCAAACGCCGGTTCCGACCAAAATTTATGTGGCAGCACATCAACTTTAGCTGGAAATATTCCTACAATAGGAACAGGTATATGGACACTTGTAAGTGGCTCTGGAACTATAACAAATCCATCTTCAGCAACGTCTGGATTAACTGGTTTAAGCGTAGGTGTGAATGTTTTTCAATGGACAATAGCTAATTCGCCATGTTCTTCATCTTCCGACCAGGTTTCTGTTACAATAACTTCCACTCCAACCGTTGCAGCAGCAGGTACCGACCAATCGGTATGCGGAACAACTACAACATTAGCCGGTAACATAGCTACAGGAGGAACCGGCACGTGGACACTCGTAAGTGGCTCGGGAACTATAACAAATCCAAATTCCGAAACATCAGGAATAACAGGTTTAGGTGCAGGTGCAAATGTTTTTGAATGGACAATTTCCAGCCCACCTTGTACTCCATCTTCCGATCAGGTAACAATTACAGGCGTAGCTTCGCCAACCGTTGCAAACGCCGGTTCCGATCAAAATTTATGTGGCAGCACATCTACTTTATCTGGAAATATTCCTGCAATAGGAACAGGCACGTGGACACTCGTAAGTGGCTCTGGAACTATAACAAATCCATCTTCAGCAACGTCTGGATTAACTGGCTTAGGCATAGGTGTGAATGTTTTTCAATGGACAATAGCCAATTCACCATGTCCTTCATCTTCCGATCAGGTTTCTATTACAATAACTTCTACTCCAACCGTCGCAGCAGCAGGTACTGACCAATCGGTATGCGGAACAACAGCAACATTAGCCGGTAACACAGCTACAGGAGGAACAGGCATGTGGACACTCGTAAGTGGCTCCGGAACAATAACATCTCCTTCATCAGCAACATCAGGAATAACAGGTTTAGGTGTAGGTGTAAATGTTTTCGAATGGACAATTTCCAGCCCCCCTTGTACTCCCTCTTCCGACCAGGTAACAATTACAGGTGTAACTTCACCAACTACTGCCAATGCAGGTCCCGATCAAACTATAGGTGGCAATACAGCTACTTTAGCCGGAAATACACCTACAAATGGAACAGGTACATGGACACTCGTAAGCGGCTCAGGAACAATAACAAATCCATCTTCACCAACATCGGGAATAACTGGTTTAGGTGCAGGTGCAAATGTTTTCCAATGGACAATTTCAAACCCACCTTGTGCTTCATCTTCTGACATTGTTATTATTACTTCTGCAAACGCTACAGCCCAAATTACAAACCAAACAAATGTTTTATGTTTTGGCAACTCAACTGGTTCAGTATCTGTTGCAATGACAGGTGGAACTTCACCTTATACTTATAATTGGAACCCAAATGTATCAAATACAAATACAGCTTCAAATCTTATAGCGGGAAATTATAGCGTAACAATAACTGATGCAAATAGTATTAGTGCTGTTGTACCAATTATTATTACAGGGCCATCTTCTGCATTAACATCTTCAATTTTAAATTCCACAAATGTATCTTGTTATTCTGGAAATGATGGTTCGGTTTCAGTAACAGCTTTTGGTGGAACTCCAAACTATACATATAATTGGTCTGGAGGTGGTAATACTTCAACCGTTACAGGTCTAATTGCCGGAAGTTATTCAGTAACTGTATACGATGCAAATAGTTGCACAAGCACAAATTCTGTAACCATTACACAGCCTGCCACTGCAGTTTCATCTGCAATTTCAAACATTATAAATCCTACGTGTTTTGGTGGAAACGATGGTTATATTTCTTCATCAACCACAGGTGGAACACCTCCATATACTTATTTGTGGACAAACGGAGCAGTTACTCAGAATTTAGGTTCAATTGAAGCAGGAAACTACTCGTTAACAGTTAGTGATTTTAATAATTGTCAAATTGTTATTGATACAACGTTAATTAATCCGATAGCAATCGTTATTACAGGTTTAAGTGGAGTAAATTCAAGTAATCTGGGTTTTGTTGATATTACTGCTTCAAACGGGGCTTCTCCATACGCTTATTTATGGTCAACCGGTGCAACAACTGAAGATATTTCAGGATTAAATTCCGGCAGTTTTATTGTAACCGTAACAGATGCAAATACATGCTTAATAGTTGATACATTTATTGTTGACGTACCGCTTTTGCCATTGGTAATACCTACTGTAATTACTCCAAACGGAGACGGCAAAAACGATGATTTTGAGATTATTCATATTGAAAGTTATCAGGATATCTCTCTTGAAATTTTTGACCGTTGGGGAGATGAAATATTTATTTTTACCGGAACCGGGTTAGAATATACTACTCCATCAAATCGCTGGAATGGAAAAAATAAAGGAAAAGACCTGCCAATGGGTTCTTTCGTATTTATCATTAAACTCGGACAAGATAAAGACCCGATAACAGGTGTTGTTTCTATAATTCGATAATGTAACCTTAAGAAATAACCAGCCATGAAAAGAACATTGCTTTTCCTGCTGTTGTTTATTACAGCCCATTCCTTTTCCCAGACACGGATAGTGATGGATAGCAATGCCAGGATAGTTATAAGCAACAATGCATTTGTAGTTGTTGATAATGCCAACCCGAATGCGATAACCGACAATTCTTCGAACTGCGGGATCATTTCCGAAGGAGAGAATAACAGGATCCGCTGGAATGTCGGAGCCGGAACCGGGGCCTTTTCTATTCCGTTTTACGATGATGATAACGCCTTGCGGATACCGCTGACATTCACAATTTCCACAGGCGGGGCCGGAGGCGGATTCATTGACTTTTCGAGTTTCGACGGATCAACATGGGATAATAACACATACCGCCCGTCAATGGTAACACATACGCAATTGTATTACCCGCCCAGCACCACTAATAACTCTGATAAAATGACCGACCGTTTCTGGCTGTTGAATGCGCAGAACTTTACCACAAAGCCTTCCGGGTCACTCATCTTTACATACATTGATGCGGAAAATACTCCCGCCGGAAATTCAATAAGTGAATCACTGCTCAGTGCAAAACGTTTTAACAGCGGCTCTGAAGTGTGGAGCGACATGCTTAACAACGGAACCGCAAACACTGCTGCAAATACCGTAACTACAACAAATATCCCTTCAGCAGACCTTTTTGCAGCATGGACGCTTGTTGATCCCACCTGCAGTATCGGTGGTACCACTGCCAGCTCAAACGGACCTCTCTGCGACGGAAGTTCTCTTAATCTCAGCGCATCCGGAGGAACATCATACAGTTGGACAGGACCTGCAAGTTTTACAAGCAACGTACCGAACCCGGTCATTAATCCTGCAGATCCGTCCGCTTCCGGCACATACACTGTAATTATTACAAATGACTATAACTGTAAAGACACTCTTACTGTCACTGTTGTGGTTAATGATGTAACTGCAAACGCAGGTCTTGATCAGTCAATAACCAATGGTCAGTCCACTACGCTTGGCGCCACTGCTTCGGGCGGAAGCGGCAGTTACAGTTACGTGTGGTCTCCTGCCGGTTCACTGGTAGATGCCAATCTGCAGAATCCACAGACTATTATCCTGACATCAACCACAACGTTTACTGTAACATTAACAGACATTACTACCGGATGTACCAGTACCGATGATATAGTTGTTACAATTACAGGTTCGGTACTTTCTGCCAATGCCACATCGAACCCCGATACAATATGCCAGGGTCAAACCGTCCAGCTTTATTCAAATGCAGGAGGAGGGTCGGGCGCCTATACTTATACGTGGACTTCTGTCCCCGCCGGATTTACTTCCGGCTCTGCAAGCCCTACCGATACGCCTCTGCAATCAACGACTTATTACCTGACCGTTGGTGACGGTGTTGGAACTGTTACAACATCAGTTTCAGTTATAGTAAATTCTGTTCCTACGGCCACAGCTTTGAGCAATAGTCCTGTTTGCGAAAATAAAAACATTGACCTTCAGAGCAGCGGAGGTTCAATATACTTATGGTCGGGACCGGGTGGGTTCACTTCAACAGACCCGAATCCTGTAATTAATCCTGCTTTACAGGCAAATGCCGGAACTTATACTGTTACCGTAACAAATGACCTTGGATGTACCGCTGTTGCAACAACAGTTATTGTCGTTAATCCCGTACCGGTCATCACCGTTTCATCAAACAGTCCTGTTTGTATTGGTAGCATCCTTAACCTGACAGTTTCCGGTGGAACTTCGTGGAGCTGGACTGGTCCGAATTCATTTACCAGTATTTCCCCGAACCCGGCGATATCTCCCGTAACTTCTGCAGATGCCGGAACTTATACTGTTGTCGCTACATCTGCCGATGGTTGCAGTACAACGGGGACAACTATAGTCACTACAGGCGGATCTCTTACGATCACGCAAACATCCAACAGTCCTCTTTGCGAAGTAGACGACCTTCTTCTATCTGCATCAGGTGGGACGACTTTTCTCTGGTCCGGCCCGAACATCTGGACGGCGAATACACAAGCTCCGACAATTACATCAGTCACAACAACGATGGCCGGAACATACTATGTTACGGTAAGCGATGTTTCCGGTTGTACGGGAACGGGAGCCGTTGGCGTTGTCATTAATCCCCTGCCATCAGGCACGGCAAATAATAGCGGGCCTTTATGCGAAGGCGGATCGCTGATGTTTACTTCTTCCAACGATTCATCCAACACCTACAACTGGTCAGGACCGAACTCTTTTACAAGCGCTATTTCAAATCCTTCAATAAATAATGTTACGCTCGTTAATGCAGGCGTATATAGCGTTACGATAACACAGAGCGGATGTTCTGTTATTTTAACAACTACTGCAGTAGTCAACGCGGCTCCGGTTATTAATGCCACTTCCAACAGCCCGGTCTGTGAAGGAAATGACATCATCCTTTCCTCTATGGGCGGCGGAACATATAGCTGGACTGGTCCGGCAGGCTTTACAAGTTCATATCCTACCACAACCATCGACAGCGCCCTTCAGGTAAACGGGGGTGTTTATACTGTAATAGTTACCGGAACGACCGGCTGTACGGCAAGTCAAAGTGTTACTGTAAACGTTGAGGTGCATCCTGTTGTCACATGCAGCAACAACAATCCGGACTGTCCCGGAGATCCGATAATGCTGATATCTTCCGGTGGAAGCTCTTACTTCTGGTTAGGTCCGAATGGATTCACCAGTTCAGAACAGAATCCAATAATTCTGACACCCTCCACATCAAATTCCGGAACATATTATGTTACGGTCAGTAATGCTGTCGGATGCTCTTCTTTGGGAGAGACAACGGTCAACTACCCATTGCCAATAACAATTTCGGGAGTAGTAACCCAAAATCCTGCCGATCACATGGGAGAAATTGACATTACTGCAAACGGCGGATTGTTGCCTTATACATTTTTGTGGTCGAACGGTTCAACAACAGAAGATATTACGGGACTCTTTTCCGGCCCTTACGTAGTAACTCTAACAGACGCCGGCCTTTGTGCCATATCCGATACTTTTGTGGTTGACATTCCGCTTATCATTCCAAATGCCATTACTCCTAACGCTGACGGAATAAACGATGACTTTGAGATCATCAACATCGGCGTATATGAGAAAATAACCCTTGAAATATTCAACAGGTGGGGCGACCGCCTGTTCGTTTTCAGCGGATCGGGAGCCGAATATGCAAGTCCCGAAAACCGATGGGACGGGACACACAACGGGAAGGATCTACCTATGGGATCCTATTTGTATATTCTTCTTCTTGACGAAATGGACCCCATCACCGGGGCTGTGATGCTAAAGTACTAACATGTTTGTTCAATAATTTTTAAAATCCGTATTATGAAAAAGCTTGCGATTTTCACATTTCTTTGTGTAATTTGTTTATTCTCACTTTCAGCTCAGAATGTTGCCATTAATTCAACAGGAGCCCCCGCAAACAGTTCGGCTATGCTGGACATATCATCCGGTAGTTCGGGCTTGCTTATACCCCGCGTAACATTACTTTCCACTAGTGATGTTGTTACAATACCATCACCGGCGATTTCGTTACTTGTTTATAACACCAATGCTGCCATGACAGGCGGCGCTGTAGGTTATTGGTACTGGAATGGAACTCAATGGATACAGGCATTAGGACCTCAAGGTCCGATAGGGTTAACCGGAGCACAAGGTATCCAGGGCATTCAGGGCGTAATAGGTCCAATGGGGCCCTCATGGACAATCTTATCAGATAATTTTAATACAAATGGAACTTTAGCAATTGTTACTTCTATTCCATCCACAATTACCTCCACAAATGCAGCATGGATCACCACTGGTAACAGCAACACAAATGATGGCACCAACTTTCTTGGTACTACTGATAATGTGCCTTTAAATTTCCGGGTTGGGAATGCAAGAGCAGGTAGAATAGATGGCACTCTGGCAAACACATTTTTGGGTTACTCGTCTGGAAATAATTCTTCTGCTGGTACTTTTAATACAGTATTGGGATATATGGCAATGCAATCCATGGGGGCGACTGTAGCTACTACAAGAAATACGGCAATTGGCGCTAATGCCGGTTTTTGGATTGGTGCGCAAAGCGATAATACTGTTGTAGGAAATGGGATAATGACCTTGGGCGCTCCTGGAAGTTACAACACTGCCTTAGGAAGCGAGGCAATGTATACAACCAACAGTAGCAACAACACTGCTGTGGGATACAGGGCGATGTATGCTCCTATTACGAGTACTACAGGTCAATACAACACTGCCATTGGAATACAATCATTATATGGCAACACTGCCGGAGGAGAATCTGGTAATTACAATTCGGCTCTTGGCTACCAGACTCTTTATAACAACTCCAGCGGATCACAAAACACAGCCAACGGAAGTTATTCGCTTTATTTCAATACTTCAGGAGGCAGTAATACAGCCATCGGATATCAGGCACTTTATAAGAACACCACAGGAGGCTTCAATACCGCCATAGGAAGTGGTGCGATTACTTGGGGTCCCGGCACCGGAAGCTACAATACTGCAACTGGGTGGCAGTCGCTTAATGCCGGCGCCACCGGAAACTACAATACCGCCACCGGAAGTTATTCGCTTTATCTTAACACAGGAAGCAACAATACCGCTTACGGAAGTAATTCGCTTTATAACAATTCCACAGGATCCGAAAATACAGCCAGCGGATATGATGCGCTTTATAGCAACACTACAGGAATCTATAATACCGCCATCGGTTATCAGTCGCTTAGGAGCAACAATGGAAGTTACAATACCGCCACCGGTTATCAATCGCTTTTTAGTAACACAACAGGGAGCTTCAATACTGCTAATGGACTATGGGCACTTTATAATAACACAGGAGATTTCAATACTGCCATTGGATATCGGGCGCTTTATGCCAATACCACAGGATCCAATAATACCGCTCTGGGAGATTATGCCCTTTCCACGGGTGCCGGTTATATTGACGCAACGGCAATTGGCTATGGTGCACAGGCAGTAGGAAACTATACAATGATATTTGGTGATGCCAGTGTTACCGGTCTATATACTATGGGGGGCGGTTGGTTTGCTGCATCCGATGAGCGTTTCAAAAACAATGTAGAAGAAACTGTTCCCGGTTTATCTTTTATAACAAAGTTGCGACCTGTTACTTACCATTATAATATGGATAATATAGCTGCCTTTCTTCACACACCCGATAGTTTGCGATTAAAAGAAGGCGAAGCATTAAAAAGCAAAATACTGTATTCTGGCTTTATAGCACAGGAAGTAGAAAAAGCTGCCAACGAAATTGGTTATGATTTCAACGGCATCAGCAAACCCAAAAGCGATGAAGAATACTATGCCATTGACTATGCCTCATTTGTTGTGCCATTGATAAAAGCGGTGCAGGAACAGCAGGATGAAATTATAAATTACAAATTACAGATTACAAATTTAGAAACAACAGCAGTTAGTTTTCAAACCAAATATGAAGAACAGGAAAAAATAAACCAAGAATTACAAAAACAGTTAGATGAGTTAAAGATGCTGATAAAGAAATGACAAGTACTGCTGATTTTTATGGTTTTGGAGGATATTTCATGGGCGAATATATGGGTGTATATGGCTACAATCCGACAGCAGCCAGCGGAAGCATATTCTGATCCGGCATTATATCCCGATCCCAACGACCCTGCTATTCCTGCCAAATGGAGAGAAAAGGCGCTGTCGAATTATAATTTCCTAGAACAACTTAAAGAGAATACCAGAATTCAGAAACACGAAACCGGAGCTGTTTCAACCATAAACAAAAAACGCAATTGAAAAAGGCGAAAACAAATAGTCCTGGTTATTTTACTTGAAATGGGGTAAATTATCGCATTTTTGTCAATGGGTTATAGGTTGGGCTGCTGGTTTGGTTTAAAGTCGATGCACTGTTGTCAAAAACCTTAAACGATTGCCCAATGACTAAACCAGCTGCTCAACCTTTTGCCTATAACCTGATTAATTCAATGGTTTGTGTTTTAGAAAAATATATTGTAGGTTTGAGGCCTTTAAAAAACTGGTGTTACACAAAAAGACTGTGAATAAGTCCCAAGTCCCAAGACCCAAGATCCAAGCCCCAAGGGACAGATCCCTTGGAATTTTGGTCTTGGAATTTGGAATTTGGGACTTTTTTCGTACAAGAATTTATTTACGTAACATGAGTTAATAAAAATGGTAGGTAAGAGAAAAATATATCTTTATCCATTGTCCATATTGTACAAGATTATTGTTTTATTCCGCAATTCGCTATTCTCCCTTTCAATAATAAAATCGAAGGAATACCGCATTCCTGTTATTTGCGTTGGAAATATCACAGTTGGCGGAACAGGAAAAACGCCCCATGTGGAATATGTTGTATCAATGCTGAAAAAACAGGTCTCTGTAGCGGTAATAAGCCGGGGATACCGTCGTAAAACAATAGGTTTTTATGAGGTTTTGCCTGAGTCCTCCGCAAATGACGCGGGCGATGAACCACTACAGATAAAGCGTAAATTTCCGGATGTTACTGTGATCTCCGACGGGAACCGCCGAAGGGCTATTGAAAAGCTTTTAAAAAGAGAAACACAGCCCGGTGTTGTCGTTCTTGATGATGCATTCCAGCACAGGTATGTTAAGCCCGGTCTTTCGGTTCTGCTTACCGATTACAGCCGCCTTATTACCCGCGATTACATGCTTCCGTACGGCCTCCTCCGCGAACCCGCAGGGCACATGAAAACGGCCAATATCATTATCGTGTCTAAAACACCCGAAACGCTGCGGCCGATAGACAGGAGACTTATTGAAAAAGAAGTGGGGCCAAAGCCTTATCAACATCTTTTTTTCACCAGGATCATTTACAACAAGCCCATCCGCGTCTGCTTCGACAACACCCAGGCAAAGCCAATGGCTGATTTCGGTACATGTAAATACGACATCCTCCTTGTTTCGGGTATTGCAAATTCCGAAATGCTGGTAAGTCATGTCAGGCGTTTTTCAAAAACACTTAAGCATCTTGAATACCCCGATCACTTCAGTTTTAAGGAAAAAGACATTCAGAGAATTATCGACGAATTCAACACCTTTTCTGTTTCTCCAAACAAGATTATTGTCACAACGGAGAAAGACTCCGTGCGCCTTTCACTTTTCGGTGATACGGAAAATTTTTGTAACTTGCCGCTCTTTTATATCCCAATTGAAGTTGGTTTTGTTACCAAACAGGAAGAAGAAAGTTTTAATAAAATCATATCGAACTATGTTAGAAAAAATATCCCGGTCGGCAGCGTTCATTTCTGAGAAAATACCTGCTCTTCCTGAGGTTGGAATTATTCTTGGCACGGGCCTTGGCGGACTAGCAAAAGAGATCAAAGCAGAGACCATTTTGCCTTACGAAACAATTCCCGATTTTCCGGTTTCGACAGTTGAAGGCCATCGCGGACGCCTTATATACGGGACACTTGGAAGCAAGCGCGTTATAGCAATGCAGGGGCGGTTTCATTATTACGAAGGTTACACTATGGAACAGGTTACTTTTCCGGTTCGTGTTATGAAAAAATTAGGGATCAGGGCGCTGTTTGTTTCCAATGCCAGCGGAGGAGTCAACCCGGATTTCGAAATCGGAGATGTAATGATAATTACCGACCATATAAACCTTCTTCCCAATCCCCTTATCGGCAAAAACTACAATGAACTGGGCACCCGTTTCCCGGACATGAGCGATGCATACGACCCCAAACTTATTGCCCTGGCCGAAGAAATTGCACAAAAGAATAATATTAAAATTCAAAAGGGTGTTTATACGGGAGTTACCGGCCCGACCCTTGAAACACCATCGGAATACAAACATTTCCGCATATTAGGCAGCGATACTGTTGGTATGTCAACTGTTCCGGAAGTTATTGTCGCCCGGCACATGGGTTTGAAGTGTTTTGCAATTTCAATAATAACCGATCTGGGCGTGCCCGGGAAAATTGTAAAAGTAAGCCACGAAGAAATTCAAAAGGTAGCTGAAAAGGCCGAGCCACTCATGACGCTTATTATGAAAGAGTTAATTGGCAGATTGTAGTAAATAGTAAATCAATGAGATATATAATAAATATATTTAGTTTATTTTTTCACCAGATAAATTGGATTTTCTATTTATTTTTTTTCTATTTTTATACGTTTAATTAAACTATGAAATCTATCCTCGATAAAAACAATGAATTTATCTATCACTTGTATAAAGAGATGGAAAAAGACAACCTTGGATATATTTACCGGGGGAGATTCACACAGGAGATCACTGATAATATTCTTTTATTAAGTGAAAACAAACTGGAAAAGGAAGAGCAATCTGCCAAAACAAAGAAAAGGGTTTATTCCATTTTGGTTGAATGTCTTCAAAACATCACACGCCATCAGGACGACACCGGAGATGAGGGTCCCGACAGTCTGGGGTACTTTGTTCTTCAGAAAAAAATGGACAAGTATTATATTACGACAGGGAACCTTATTGACCGTTCAAATATTTCATACATCGAACAATTAATTGCCAAGATAAACAGTCTTGAAAAAGATGAATTAAAATCATATTATAAAGAAATTCTTGAGGAAGGTCATTTTTCAAATAAGGGCGGCGCAGGTCTGGGTCTTATTGATATGGCCCGCAAGTCGGGGAACAAATTACAATATTTCTTCCGTGAAATAAACGAGAGCTTTTCATATTTCTACCTCCACACTGTTCCCACTCTCGAGGATAGCAGCCAGGAAAAGGCATCGGCCACCCAGAGCCTCGAATCTATTGTGAACATTCATCAGCACATGAATGACCATAATGTATTGCTTGTTTTCAACGGACTGCTGAACCAGGAAGGGCTTATGGGAATTCTTGCATCAATAGAAGGACAAATGCTGGGAAGTCCCACGCTTAAGAAAAAAGTATATTACATTGTTGTTGAAATGCTGCAGAATATCGTCAAGCACGGATACAACCCGTTTAACGAAAGCAGGGCAAACCCGGGTGTCTGGATACTGGCCCAAATGGACAACTGCTATTATATTCTAACCGGTAATTTTATTAAGAATGAAAACCTGTCGGCTTTAGAGAATAAAATTAGCTATGTGAATAAACTGACCGCCGAAGAGATTGACACCCTGTTCAATAAATCCTTATTTGATTTTGAAAACGACAATAGTAAAAAAGCCGGACTCGGAATAATTGACCTGAAGATAAAAAGCAACAACGACATCCGTTACTTTTGTCATGACCTGGGTGATGGAGTTTCATTTATATCTCTTGAAACCATAATACATTTGTAGAAATGGAGAAACTTTTCATAAAAGAGAACGAAGACAGCCCAAAGATCGAGTTCGATTCAGAAAACAAAGTATTCGAAATTTCAGGCCGTTCATTACCGGAAAACGCAATTGGTTTTTATGAGCCGTTGTTGCAGTGGCTCGATCAGTATTCAGCCAATCCCGTAGACGTTACCATTGTCAACTTTAAACTTGAGTATTTTAATACATCTTCGGCAAAACAGCTTGCCAAAATCCTCCTGCTCCTCGAAAAATTGTCGGAAAAGGGTCATAAGATCGTTATAAACTGGCATTATCAGAAAGAAGATACCGATATGTATGCTTCGGGCAACCGGTTCTCGAAATTAATAAGCCTGAACTTCAGTTTTATTGAGATGTAAATTCGTTTACTTTCAGGGCTAACGGCGGCAAGCAGAACCATAATGCCCAACGTTCAACTTTTGTGTCAAGGTACAACTTTTTCGGCATTTGGTTTTGCTTGTTGTTAGTAGTAGTAGCTCTTATTCTTGCTGTTTCTCAATTTTAAAGTTAAATAGGGGTCTGCTTCTTAAAAATATAATTATAGTCTAAGTAATAAAGGATCTTTACCGAAAAACTATTGCCCTGTGGTTCTTTCATGAGGTGTCGGAAATTCCTGTAATAATCCGGGTCGGCATACGTTCCCGTGTTGCTTATAACGTTTTTCCAGACCAGCGACAACTCACTTCCCGGAGCGAAATTCCACGTATACTGCAGGTCGGTGTTAAAAATATTGTAATTGATGTCGTCGCCGGAATAAGGGCTGAAGTTTTCGAGCCGGCCTTCGGCATTCAGTTCTGCAACTTCCGACATTATAGCCTTCGACCAGTAATGTCGGCAGCGTATTGTAAGTGAAGAGCGGGGACTGAAAATGAACTGGCCGGAGATAAGGTTGACGATCGTAGTAAGATCGCGTTTGCAGAACTGAATATCTCCCCCAAAAAACGAGGGGTCGGTAAAGATCGTCTGAAGATAGCCGTATTCATCATCTGAGTATATCCATGTAAAGGAAAGGGCAATCTGAAAGCGGTCGGAAAATCTAACACGCGGTCCCAGTTCGAGAGAGGTTTCGCGCTGTACCTTATCGTTGGTGGCCATAAACGAAAAACCGGTTTCAAAGGTAACATCCCGTTTATTATCGGTGGCATACCCGGCACCTGCCAGCCAGTAGCCGCTTCGGATAAAAAGCCGACCCGGTTCGCGGGCTTCATAATAATCGTGCATTTCTCCGGGCGAAGCAGAGGCATTTACACGAACCGTCATAAAGTTGCCTAAGGTTCCATACGAAATGGCATCCATTGTAAAGCTCACAAATTTATTGCCCTGGAATAACTGCGAATGAGATACATTCAATGAATTAGATATTCCGAGAAAGGCTCCCCGTGGTTTCAGCATAGTATAACTTATCTCTCCCGAATTGCGGACTTCGTTGTTATTCTGTAAATAGCCCATGTCATTCGGATCATAGCGGTGATCGGTCGCATAACGTTCGGCTTCGAACCGGAAAGCCCCGGAAGTTTTGCTGAGCCCCAGTCTGTATAAGAATCCTGCCTGTTGCCCGACGGCCAGAGAATTCCTGTAACTCATGTTTGCTCCGCCTGAAAACGAATAGTTGTTTTTCCTGTTGCCTATTTTGAACTCGGTCCCGGTCACATTCGCCGAATAATCAATTCCCGGAATCAGAACGTTACTGTTTACCAGACTCAGATAGGAATTATTCGGAAGATTCTGGTCGACTACCAGCAAACTGTAATTCGTAAATGGTTGCGTGTTCACTTTCCGGGAGCTTCCAGTAAGTATATCTTCAAATACTGCATAAGTATTGGATGTCATGGCATTAAAAACGCCAACTCCTATACCGTCCTTTGTACGTCCCGATATTTTTGTGTTGGGTGTGTTTGGTTTTTTTGTGGCATTAATAAGCCTTGTGTTTTCGGGATTGGTTTTTACCACTTCGTTACTATCGGTAAGGGATTGAACATTGTAGTAATCAATTGGCGTCCCTCCTATGCGCCGGGAATAAAAGAGGTTGCACTTGCTGAAGATCTCGCTGCCTTCGACAAAGAACTGGCGTTTTTCGTTGTACTTTATTTCGAACGGAGTAAGATTAAGAACCTTGTCATCCGACTGCACCTGGCCGAAATCGGGAATGATGGTGGCATCAAGAGTAAAGCTTTCGCTCAGTCCGTATTTAAGGTCCATGCCTCCGTTGGGGACATAACTCATCTTATCGTTGCCGGGAAATTTTTCGGCATAAAACGACACATAAGGGTAAAGTGATAACCTTATCCCCGGCTTTATATCCTTTATTCCGCGCAATACGCCGTAATCGGACAGGGCGTTTGTCTGGCTCTTATCAACAAAGTCCCAGGTTGACCATTCGCCGTTACGCTTAACGCTGCGCCACATGTTTATTCCCCACACCTGTTCGGGCAGGTCGGCAAAACGCAATGCATCGAAGGGAATGCGCAATTCAGCCACCCAGCCGCTGTCGTTTATATTAACCTGACTTTCCCATACAGCGTCCCATGCCGGAAACTGTCCCAGTGGAGAATATTTAACATCACTTATAACTCCCGAAGATGAAACTTTGAATTCATACATGTTAAGCCCGTCGTTATAAGGAAGGATGTCGACCGAAACAAGGTCGGCGTTTATGGTTTCAAGGCCGTCCCTTATTCCCAGCTCCCGGTAAATGCTGTCGGGTGCGGTGTCGTACATTATAAGGCCAACATAAAGCGCATCATTGTCGTACAAAAAACGGGCTGTTGTCTGCTGGGTGGGCGGGCTGCCGTTGTAAGGTCCGTACTGGATAAAATCTTTTGCAGGCTCTGCCTGTTTCCAGCACTCATCATTTAGTATGCCGTCCAGAACAGGGGGCGTTATGGTAAGCGCTGCAGTTACTGTCTTTTTTTCCTGGTGCGTGGTCTGTGATACGGCCTGAAACAGCGCAAAAACAACAAACAATATAGTAATGAAATATTTCAGACCTTTTATTTTACTACAAAGATAACAATTGTAAAAATGTGGAGGAAAAGAAATAGACAAACAGGGAGGTTTTGGGGATGAAAAGGTTGCTTACGCCAGAGGTGCGGGAAGACCGGAGACCGAAGCCGGAAGTGGCAGTTGGCAATTGACAGTAGGCAATGCCCACAGCCCCCGCCCAACTCCACTTCCGGCTTCCGATTGATCTATGCATACTTCATAGAAGAACAAAGAATTGTTTTAGTTGAACTCTACCACAAAAACGATAAAGAAAACGAGGACAGGGAAAGGATTGTGAGGAATTTCAGGTAAGGACTAATCAAACAACGTTTTTACCGCTACCTCTTCCTTAATAAAATTTTTATCTATTATGTTCAGAAGCGACCAGTAGCCGCGTTTGTGTTTTTCGGAAAGTACATCAATTGCTTTCTTTTTTGAAATGCCGCGCTTTACCATTTTAGAGTAATCATCAATTATGGCATTGATCTCAGCTTCAGTTAGTGGCTTGCCTTTATTTATAAAAAGATTTTTGGGTACGTCCCTGAAATCGTTCAGCAATGAGCCTTTCTCAAAATCTTTCATATGTTCCATCTGATATTTATAGGCTTTTTTATTGAGTTCAAAACCACAGGCATTCCGCCCAAGTCCTATTGCAATTTTTGCTGTAGAAAAACTTCCGAGAAAAAAGTCACAGACGAGATCTTCGGGATTGCTTGAGTATAGTATCATTTTCGCAAGCAGGGCCTTGGGCAGTTCGTTCTTGTTCTTTATCTGTCCCGGCTTATACTCTCTGTTGATTATCCACACATCCTCTCTGTCTAAATAATTTTTAGAGCCTCCGTTCTCATTCTTTTCGCTGTCGGAAAAAAAGGCATTAGTATTAAAGGTCGGCTTTTTCCCCTTCTTTACATAGTAAAGGATATGATAATGGGACGATATATATTTCTGACTTGTATAAACTCCAAAATTATACCTCCAGATAATGTGATTTTTTTCAACGAGTTTTGTTTCTGCCAAAGCATTAAGAATATGCCTTAAATGTGTATATCCGGAAATAATGTACATGCTGCCTCCGGGCTTCAATACCCTTTCGGCCTCATTTATCCACTTTCTGGAAAATTCCGGGTATTCACTTTCCGGGACTTCAATGTAACCGTCAATTACATTTTCCTCGTCCCTTTTGTAATGCTTGTCGAGTTTATCGCCACTAATCCCGTAAGGCGGATCGGTAATGATGAGGTCTACCGAATTATCCTCAAGGCGTTTCTTTGCATTCATAATGCAGTCTTCGTTGTAGAACATCTTATGTGACTTTGTATACGCCATTAACTTTTCAGTGAATATATGTGTAAAACAATGGCAAAAATACAATTAATCCGGTTAAACTTTACAAGATAAGAACACGAAGACAGTGAGAAGTTTTAGATAAGGTCATTCACATAAAGATATCCGGTAAATACTCCGTATTCTTTTCAGGTGTACCATCAATTTCTTCAAACATTTTTGCGAATTCTTTCGGCAGTTTTTCTGAAATATTTCCGAAATTTCAGTTAGTTTATTGTTGGATAAAGTAATTCGTGCAATCCGTGTCTGAAATGGAATTGTTTTAAAAAAGTTTCCACGATAAGGAATGAGGACTAGTGTTTCGACAAATTAGTTTTGAAACAACTTATTTTAATAAAATTACAAATTTCAAGTAACAAATAACAAACAAATCTCAATAACAAAGTTCAAAACATCTATACTATGTAATATTAATGCTTTACCATGTTTGTTTATTGAATATTTGAATTTGTAATTTGTTTGAATTTTGCTTTTTGTATTTTGTTTATTTGTTAATTAATGTTGCAATATTTAGTTGTCACTACACTAGGATGAGGATTAAGACTAAGATAAGGATATGGAGGAGCATGGAGAGATCCTGAAACAAGTTCAGGATGACGGGAAGAGGGCGAGGGGGAGTGGGCTTCGCCCCTTGCAGACTACAGACTGTGGACTGCAGACTGATTTTAAAATGAATTTATGAAAAGTAGCGGAAATGTTATTAATTTGTTGTTTTTTTCAAAACTATAGTCCCTCTTCCTAAGTCGCAGGATAATAAGTTAATGGGAACGGGTTTTGTATAAAATATTTTGTATATATATTTATATAATATTGCAGATCATATAATGCGCTGAAGGTGTGGCGGATAACATTTGCGGTTTTTTTAACAGATGATCCCGGACAATCCCTTTAAATATTTCATAAAAAAAGTATATTTTTCAGGCATAAAAAAATTCTATAATAATATTTGTGAAATAATGCATTTTTAAGGGATTTATTTTTACCGTTTCCGGCATGTTTTTTTATGTTTAAAAACAGGTTTGATTAATCAAGCTGTATATATGAGTATTATTAGCATTATTAAGGTTTTACATGTTATAAAAAATAAGTAAAAAATATGTTTAATTTTATTTTTTTTTTACTTTTGCCGCCAAGACAATTTAATATCTCATTATGGAAGAGAAAAAATCAACAGTCGTATATTTTTGTGATACCTTAAACGGGAATACGGATGTCATAAATATTTCCGAGGTTTCAGTATACGCTGAAAAATTATCAGGGGTTTCTAAAGTATGGCTTCCTTCTGATATCAATTTATCAGACCCTGAGTCTGTTGCAAAGAAGATCAAAGAGAATAATTTTAAAAAGGTTGTTGTCGCGGGCAATACTCCGGGGATGCACAAGAACTTATTCTCCAGGGCAATGGTACTGGCGGGCAATAAGCCGGGCGATGTAATTCTTGCCGGTTTTCAGGAATATGGTGCAAATCATAAGGCTGATATTGAAAGGGCAAAAGCCATTGTTGCCTGTGCTGTTTATGGCGTTTCGTTCGAAAGCGCTGTTGTCCCTGAAGAACTCCCGGTAAACCACGATACACTTGTTATCGGGGGTGGAATTGCAGGTATTCAGGCCTCACTTGAAATTGCAGCAAGCAAAAACAAGGTGTACCTGGTTGAAAAAACAGGAACAATCGGCGGCCACATGGCGATGTTTGACAAAACATTTCCCACGCTGGACTGTGCCGCTTGTATCTTAACACCTAAAATGGTTGAGATCGGACAGCATGCTTCTATCAAACTGATGACTTATTGCGAAGTGCAGGAAGTAAAAGGCGTCCCCGGGAACTATACTGTTAAGATCTTGAAAAAAGCACGCAGGATGAGTCTTTCAACATGTATCGGATGCGGTATATGTGCCGAAAAATGCCCTGTTAAAGCGCCCAGCGGATTTGATTCCGGCACAGCATTAAGGAAGGCTGCTTATATTCCCTTCCCGCAGGCTGTTCCTAACAAATATATGATTGACGAAAGTGTCTGCACTTATGTATTAAACGGGAAATGCGGCGTTTGTGCCAAAGTTTGTCCTGTGCCGGGGTGTATCAATTTAGACGAAAAGGATGAAATAGTTGAAATAACAGTTGGAAATATCATTGTTGCTACAGGCTTCCAACCGTTTGATGCTAAAAAGATCGAACAATTCGGTTATGGCAAATATCCAAATGTATTAACATCACTCGAACTGGAAAGACTGATCAATGCAGCCGGCCCCACAGGTGGTAAAATAGCAAAAAGGACACAGGATAAAAAAGGGAACTGGGTATTTTCACCTGAAGATGCATATTCTCCCAAAAGTGTAGCATTGATACATTGCGTGGGCAGCAGAGATGAGAACCACCACAAATACTGCTCAAAAGTTTGTTGCATGTATTCATTAAAACTTGCACACCTATTAAAAGAAAAATTGCCAAACGCAGAGATCAACGAGTATTACATCGATATGCGTTCATTTGGTAAAGGATATGAGGAGTTTTATAACCGCATAGAACACGA
>CAZEWB010000001.1:28910-44419 GCA_964515655.1 uncultured Bacteroidales bacterium | reverse complement strand
GTATTTTTAACCGGTATGAGTTTGACAGGAAAGTTAATTTTCTGGCGGTTTCGGTAAAATAATCGTGCTGTGTGATAAATGAATACTGCTGACGGTTCCATTCTTCGATAGAGCGTATTTTTCCCCTTTCGTACATCTCGCGGAAGAGGTTCTGTGAAACAGGTATAAAGTCGTTACGTCCAAGATAATCAAGGTCCGAATCGCACATTATCATTTCGAGTTTGTTTTTGGGAGAAGGTGGAAGTTTTGTGGCAAAAATGAGTTCACAGACCATTTCTATCTGCTCGGGGGAATAAAAGTAATTCGGAAGAGTATCGCGGGCCATTTTAATACTAAGAAACTCATGGTCGTCATATCCGATAAGAAATCCCGTATCGTGGAACAGCGCAGCGGTCTTAAGAAGTAGCATTTCTTCACGGTTGACCTTTTCGCTTATTGCCAGAATTTCTGTCTGAACCATTACATCAATTGTATGTTTGACATTATGGTAGTACAGGTTTTTGGGCAGTCCTTTGTCGAGCTTTGTCATTATCAGCTCTTCAAGGTCATTAAAGCGTAATAACTGAAGTTTGCTGTTAAATTCACGGTTGGGATGAACTCCATCTCCATTTTCCGACAATTCGGGCAGTATCCCTTTTACAAAATACATGTCAATCTCACCCTTATATTTTACAGGCAATTTTCCCCTGTATTCACAAGTAAAGTAATCTTTTACCATTTCGTGCGTGGTCTCGGAAATATTTATCTCTCCGGCCAGACCGGTAGACTCCATTCTGCTGGCAATATTCACCGTATCGCCCCAGATATCGAAAGTGTATTTTTTTGCTCCCACTACTCCTGCAATGACCGGCCCGGTGTGAATTCCCACACGTATATCCCACTCATTCTGCGACTGGGCTTTAAGTACCTTCATGTACTTCTGTATCTCAAGAGCCGAAAGCACCACGTCAATAGGATTGGTCCTGTTCTTTACAGGGATACCTCCTGCGCACATATAGGCATCGCCTATTGTTTTTATCTTTTCAATACCAAGCCTTTCAACAACGGCATCAAAATAAAGGAAGAACCTGTCGAGTTCATCAAGTAGTTTTTCGGGGTTCATGTGCTCGGCTATTTGAGTAAATCCCTGCACGTCACTGAAAAGCACCGTTACCATTTTGTACTTTTTTCGGGTTGCATGGCCTTTTGAAACAAGTTCTTCGGCTGTGTCCTTGGGCAGAATATTGGCAACAAGTTCTTCGGCCCTTTCTTTTTGTTTGACAAGTTCTTCGGTTCTTTCTGCCAGAAGGTGTTCGAGTTTAATACGATCCTGTGCATCAACATACGCCCTCCATTTTAACAGCATATAAACAAATGCGACCAGAACGGTAATATAAATGACATAAGCAAGCCAGTGCCTGTAAAGGGGCGGGGCCATCTCGAAAGTGTATACCGCTTCTTCCGAAACTGTGCCGAAGATATTTCTGGCTCTTACATGAAAAGAATAGCTTCCTTCGGGGAGATAAGAATAGTCCTTGAAATTCGACTTGTCCCACGGTTGCCAGTCCTCATCAAATCCCTCGATAAAGCACTGATATTCTATATCTTCCTGCCCGATATGGAAAGGTGCGGCAAAGTAAAAGAGGATATGATTAAACCTGTATCTGAACCGGGGTATTACCGGTGTTTTTTCGCCGGTGAGCGAATCAGTAATATATGTATTGCCTGCAAAAACAGAAGAATCGTTTCCGATAATGATACTCCTTAATAATGTTTTATATCTCAGCGTATCTTCGTTCGGCAGTGACGCATCATACCTTATAAGCCCATCGAAACCTCCCAGCCAGGCAATTGTTCCGGTATCGGGAAATATGCACTCAACGGTAAAATCCTTGATCTTTCTGAACGGGACAACCACCTGCTTGTATTTTTTTTCGGACTGATTGAAGAATGAGATGCCTGTTTCTTTTGAATACTGTCCTTTTGTTGCACAACTAAACCACAGGTTCTGGTATTCGTCTTCCACTACCGGAAATATCCACTTGTCGCCTTTAGTAAAATCGTAGCCAAGTTCAACATCAGGGTAAAAGGTACCTGTAATGGGATTAAACCTGTACACGCCCACGTAAGTCGAAAACAGGACTCCCCGGGATGTTTTGTATACATCAACCCACTCGTAATTTTCAGGCAGGCCGTGCCCGGTTTCGTAAGTAACGATCTGAGCAACATTGTTCCACCTTCCGTGCAGGAGTACCTGATATATCCCCAGATAATCCGTACCCAGCCACAGATTTCCCTTTTCATCTTCGGCAATCGTCCTTACCAGGTAATTCATCTTATCCAGTTTCTCCGACCTCCACTGGCCGCCGGATTTATAAACCATAAATAACCCGTTCCCTCCGACATAATAACGGTTTTCTTCGGATGTTGATTTTATTATACCTTCAGTCTGTCCGTCAAGTATCTTTACAAGCCGGTTATTTTCCAACCTGTATAACCCGTCAATTGCAGTAACAAGCAGCTCTTTATTGTCGATATTGAATAATTGATTGCATTCGAAACTGGAATTCTCGACTTGTTTGAAATAACTGATCCGCAAATGGTTATCAATCGGATATACGTCCTTTTCGAAATAAAAGCAACCCTGGGTTGTTGCAATATATATCTTGTTTTTGAACCTCGTGACAGCCGAAACCCCTCCTTTAATTCCTTCGGAATATTTATAGAAAGAAAAAGCAGCCGGATATTCGACACGGGCTATACCGTTATTCATTGCGACCCACAGGTTACCCTCATTCCCATTACTGAATCTGATCACATCATCGTCCCACAATCCTGTATTGCGGTTAATGGAACTCAGCAATTCACCTGAAGAGTTAAGGATAAGAATCCCTGTTCTTTTTGTGCCAATAATGATATCTCCGGACGGAGTTGCTGTAACGGTGTTGAACACATTCTTGTCGATGAATTCATCGAAATCTGAATATTTTACAACATAAGACGTATCATTAAGAAGATACAGGCCCTTATCGTCATCTGTTTTCAAAAGGATCCGGCCGTTAGGATAAGGCACCATGGAGAGAATGAGTTTTCCACGGAAATGTGAGCTGTAGGGCAATGTTACCCGGGTTCCGTTTTTACTTAAAAACAATCCTTTGCTATAATCATTTATATATAGCCTGTCCCTTACGCCAAAAACCGAGATGTACGTATCCGAACTATCGTATAACTGCAGCTGAACATTATTCCACCTGTAGACATTTTTACCCATAGTAAGATAAACATTATTGCCTTCGGTCTCAAGTTTTGAAATATTAATATCGTTTACAAACCTTTTATTATTCCTGTTTATTAGCGATTTAAAAATCGTTTTGTTTTTTTCGTCTTTTACAAGCTTACCGAAGTCGCCGAAACCGGAAGCATATACGGTACCATCGTCCGTTTTTACAAGCCTCGGTAATCCCGGAAGGGGAATCAGAGACCAGCGGTGGCCGTCGTATTCAAGAATTCCATTTGTATTGGCAAAATAACATATTCCGTCATTACCCTGAACAACCCCGAAATTCTGATTTTCGAATCCGTATTTTTTGGGAGGATAATTGGTAAAAAAGGGAGTCCCGCTTTCGCTTAGTTGTGAAATACCTGACAAATAAGAAAGGAGTAGAGCTATAGATATAAAAATATTTTTTGTATATTTGTATTCGGGAAAGTAATACATCTGTCAAAATTAACTCAGCTTGTAAACTTATAAAAAATTAAGCATATGGAAACCAAAAACGAAAAGAAAACGCTGATTGTTCCATGGGACTTCACCGAAGTGACTAAAAATGCCTTGTATCATGCAATTAAAATCGCTAAGATAATTGATGTCGACATTACACTGCTCCATATAGGCAAAGAGGACAACAATACTATTGCCAGGATGAACGAATCCGTTTCGGAATGCCTGCAGTTAAAGAATATAAATATAAACTGGATGATCAAAGACGGCAGCATTTTCAGTACCATCCGTGAGACTGCCGAAGAAAAGGCTTCTGTTTTTGTAGTAATGGGGACCCACGGAATGACCGGCGTTCAGAAACTTGTTGGCAGTAAAGCTCTTAAGGTAATTGCGGAATCTAATGTTCCTTTTATAGTTATTCAGAAACCTCCCACAGACACTCCTTTTAAGAACATTGTAATGCCTGTTGATTTTACGACAGAAAGCAAGGAAAAACTTCGCTGGGCCGACTTTATTTCACGTTACTTCAATTCTAAACTTCACCTGTTCATACCATCTATCTCTGACGATGTTCTTCTTAGGAAAACCAAAGCCAATCTTGCCTATGCAAAGAATTATCTTAATGAACGTAAAATCGTGTTTGAAATAAAAGCATCAAAGAATAAAGGTAAATTTTCGGATCAGACCATAGATTTTGCTGTGGAAATTAATGCCGATCTGATAATGACAATGACCACAAAGAATATCGGATTTGCCGATTATATCTTTGCTGCTGACGAACAGAATATAATATCGAATAAACCCGGCATCCCGGTAATGTGCATTAATCCAAGAACAGACGTTAAAAAGATTGGTGGCTTTTATTAGAGTTTGTCCATAATGTCCGGGTTCTGCGTTACTCTCGTTTTTTAAACCAGTCATTTACAATAGTAAACTCCTGGATTTAAAAAACTTCGAAAGCCTTGAACCCGAACATTATGATCCAAACTCTGACTTTATGGACAGACACTAATTAACAGACGCTTCGCTAGTGTAATAATGATTTCAGCAGTTCTTCGATAGTACTTGCAAAGATAAGTTCCGTTCCGGGATGTGCTTTTTTATTGAGCTTATTGTATTTTGATAAATAGATCCTTGTAAAACCCAGCTTTCCAGCTTCTGTTATTCTTTGGTCAGCTTTCTGTATTGCACGGATTTCGCCGGTAAGACTTATTTCACCGGCAAAACAGGTTTTAACCGGAAGAGCGCGGTCGTATAAAGATGATATAATACTGGCAGCTATTGGTAAATCCATAGCAGGATCATTGACTTTAATGCCTCCGGCAATATTTACAAAGATATCCTTACCTGCCAGTTTCTGACCTCCTCTCTTTTCCAGTACGGCGATCAGCATATTCAGCCTTTTAGCATCATATCCGGTAGATACCCTCTGCAGAATACCATAAGAAGCAGGACTGACAAGAGACTGAACTTCCACAAACAACGAGCGCATTCCTTCGATCGCCGCACCGACTGCTGTTCCGCTATAGGGTGTTTCGCTCTGGCTCAGCAGTATTTCTGAAGGGTTTGTTATTTCACGAAGTCCGTTGTTCTGCATGTCGAACAATGCAATTTCATTTCCGGGGCCAAAACGATTCTTGATCGCCCGCAGCATGCGGTACGAATGGTGTCCGTCGCCTTCGAAATGTAATACCGTATCTACGATATGCTCAAGTATCTTTGGGCCTGCAAGGTGACCCTCTTTATTTATATGACCAATAAGAAAAACCGGCTTATTGTTTTCCTTGGCATATCTCAGCAGTGCTGTTGTGCTTTCGCGTACCTGGGTGACACTGCCCGGAGCCGATTCAAAAGTATCGCTGTAAATTGTCTGGATAGAATCAACCACAACCAGGTCGGGATTCTGTGCATAGCACTGTTCAAGGACTTTTTCAATCCGCGTCTCGCAATATATAAGGCACGACAATCCCTTGCCCCCGATACGGAGAGACCTTAGTTTTATCTGCTCCTCGCTTTCTTCTCCGGTAACATAAAGTGTTTTTATACTTCCGACCCTTAATGCAAACTGAAGCATTAAAGTAGATTTACCTATTCCCGGTTCACCGCCGATAAGAACAACCGACCCCGGCACTATTCCACCGCCAAGAACTCTGTTAAACTCTTCACTTTTTGTATCAATGCGCCTGATCTTATCCGATTCAATTTCAGATAAAAGAACCGGCTTCGAATCATTTTTACCCTGATACCAACCTTTTGAATCACCGGTCTTTTTGCCTGTAATTTTAACTTCTTCAATAAAAGTATTCCATTCTCCGCACGAAAAGCATTTACCAACCCATTTGGGAGACTCAGACCCGCAATTGTTGCATACAAATATGGTTTTTGATTTAGACAAAATTACTGTGTTTTCTTTACAAACTCTCTCCAGAGATATGACCCGGGCACTGAACCATTAGAATATGCAATTCTCTCAATAACCAGTATTTTTTTGTTCAATTTAATGACCTGATAACGCCCGTTTTCATCTAAGTCCAACCCGGTAATATCAATATAAAATATTGAAGGGAACTTTTTATCAATAACAAATTGAGCAGTATCAATTTTTATTGTGTCGGTTTCGTATTTAGTTGTATATAGCGCCTGACCTTCATCAAATGTCCATATAAGTATTTGATCTGCTTCGTCAGCACGCAAAAATACCTTTGACCATGAGCCGATAATCTTTTCTTCTTCCTTAGCTTTGGAACATGAAGATAATATAATCCCTGTAAGCAATAATATTAATAACGGTATCAACCTCATAACTACTCCGCCTTTACAAACTCTTTGCGCATAAAAGGGCTGTAGCACTGGAGAATAAGAATTTCTTTATTTATTTTTTCGATATAATAATGTCCGTCGTTATAAATATCAAGTTCCTTTAAATCAATATAATATTTATTGAATTCCTGAACAAGAGTATATGATGCCGTATCGGTCAAAGAGTCGTTTGTATATCTGATTACGGTATTTGCAGCGTCAAACTGATAAACCTGTTTTATCGCCGTATCTGAAGCATATTGAGGTAACAGCTTCCAACTCCCGATTAATTTGTTCTGTTTGGACTTTTTACAGCCGGAGAGAACAGCCAATATAATTAACAAATAGAAAAAATATTTCATTCTGTGATTTGTAAATATTTTTACAAATATAATTTTTTTTTCAATACGAAACACGATAACATGTTTTTCCGGCGCACCTCACCCCCCATCCGTCATGCTGAAATCTTTTCAGCATCTCTCCATGCCCGAATGTGGCAGAGCATGAGAGATTCCGGAATAAATCCGGAATGACGTGACGGGGGCAGGGGCAAAGTTCCTATTCAATCTTTATCGCCCAATAGCCGTGGGCTCATACCTTCGCTGCGCTTCGGTATGTGGTAAGCCCACGTCTATTGATGAACATACACCCGGAGCAAATCCCTTTTTACTTTCACACAAAACGAAAAAGCAGAACATAGTGTTGCGGGCTAAAGCCCGCCAGAGGATTCTCTTTTCATTCCTTGTCGTTTTCTTCATTAACACCTTTCTTATTCATTAAAAAACACCACGTCTTTGCGAGGGAGCAACACCGGGAATGAGATGCAGAGGACGTCAATAGCGACCGAAGCAATCGTTGTGTGTATGCATGTGCGTGGAGCCGCAGGCAAACGGGATAGTGTGATGTGTTTTTCCTGAGACAAAAAAAACAGCCGCAGTTCGACACGCCTGCATTAGCTATACCCATGCTTAAAATCATGCGGAAGCAGGCGGCTCAGTGTGACTGTTTTTTTACGCGCGTCGGGCAATGACGTGGCGATTTGCGAAGGATGTCGGGAGGAAATCATCCCGTCAATAGCGTGGGAGTGGTTGTTTTTGTTGTTGCAGGTGTTTCCCCATTTTCCGCGCCAGACCTCCGATGTCGCCATCACTCATTCCTGCGGAGACATCGGAGGTCGCCTTCGCGCAGGCTGTCGGAGAACCTTGAGGTCGCCGCAAAGGTATCGTTTCCGGCTTGCACGCCTTGAAGCGTCGTACCATTTCAGATGCGTCCGCCCTGATGTTTTAGGCTTTTCGTTTTGAAATGCCGTTGATTATTTGCAATTTTATGTCTCTTAAAAAAAACAAATACTATGAAAAGGTTATTGTTTATTATTCCTCTTATGCTTGCCTACAGTCTTTTTTCACAGCCCGATGCACGCATTTTACGATTTCCGTCTGTCTGGGGCGAACAGGTTGTTTTCAGTTATGCCGGCGATTTATATACTGTAAACTTAAAGGGAGGTATTGCGCGAAAGTTAACATCCGATAACGGGGCAGAGACATTTTCGCGGTTTTCGCCGGATGGGAAATGGCTTGCATTTACCGGTCAGTACGACGGCAACACCGAAATATACCTTATCCCCTCAGAAGGGGGCGAGCCAAAACGCCTGACCATAACTCCCGCACTCGAACGCGATGACCTTTCGGACCGCATGGGACCAAATAATATTGTAATGTCGTGGACCCCCGATGGTAAAAGCATTGTTTACCGTTCACGTAAGAGTTCCTGGAACAGTTTTGTTGGGCAGCTTTATAAGATAGGCGTTACAGGAGGTATTTCAGTGCAGCTGCCTTTACCTTCAGGCGGCTTTCATTCATGGTCCGGTGACGGAAAATTGCTGGCATATAACCGTGTTTTCCGCGAATTCAGGACATGGAAATATTACAAAGGCGGAATGGCGGATGATGTCTGGATATACAACAACGAGACCCAGAAAACAGAGAATATCACAAACAATAACGCCCAGGATATTTTCCCTATGTGGATTGGAGATGAAATTTATTTTATAAGCGACAGGGACGGGATAATGAACCTGTTTTGCTATAATACCAAGAGCAGGGAAATCAGCAAGATCACCGATTTTAAAGAATACGACATAAAATTCCCTTCCCATGACAAGAATGGTATAGTATTCGAAAACGGAGGATATCTATATTATTACGATGTAAAAGCCAAAACCTCTGTCAAAATTCCGGTAACAATTGCAAACGACAAACCTGTAAATAATGTTGTTCTTAAGAACGCTTCCAAAAACATGCAGTCGTATTTACTTTCATCCGAAGGAGATAAGATAACCGTATGTGCCAGGGGCGAAGTTTTTGTCGTTCCGGCCACAGAGGGCAGGACAATAAATCTCACACAAAGCAGCGGCTCACATGACAGGTCTCCATGCTTTTCTCCGGACGGTAAACAGGTATATTATCTTTCCGATGCTTCCGGCGAATACGAAATATACTCCTGTAATGCCGATGGTTCGGGAAAACCCAATGCTATTACCGGTGGCAGCGATAATTACATCTTCGATATAAAATTATCTCCCGACGGGAAAAAGATCCTTTTCAGCAACCGGGAAATGAAGCTTTTATGTCTTGACATTGCAACAAAAAAAATATCGGAGATAGCGCGGAGTAAAGTGTGGGAGATCAGAAATTACAACTGGTCGCCCGACAGCAAATGGATAGTATATTGTGATAAAACCAGCCAGGTCACAATGCAGCAGGTATTTCTTTACAGCGTTGTAACAGGTAGAACCATTGCCGTAACCGACACCTGGTTTTCATCAGACAATCCCGTGTTCAGTATTGACGGACGCTTTCTGCTGTTTACCTCAGAACGCGATTTTAATCCGATATACAGCCAGACTGAATGGAATCATGCTTATCAGTACATGACCCGGATATACATTGTTCCACTCGATCCATTGTGCCCCATTCCCTTCGGACCACATCACGGTGAACTGTTCAACAATCAGAGCGGATCAGTAACAGATACTGTTAAAATCGGACAAAGGGCTATTGACCTTCCTTTACCTCCCGGCGACTATGGGAACATTTTTATGACAGAATACTTAGTCTATTACACATCCCGTACGGCTTCCGACCCTTCCCCAAAAGCCCGTGTTTTCGATATGAAAGAAAAAAAGGAGACCACTCTTGGCGATTACCAGTTTAAAATGTCGGCCAACGGGAAAAAAATGCTTATTTACAAAGACGAAAAATTTTATGTAATAGACCGGCCCGATAAGGAGATTAAAACAGAAAAACCTGTCATTGCTGACTTCAGCGTCCGTATTGAAACAGAAAAGGAATGGGAACAGATCTATTATGAAGCATGGCGTCAGATGCGCGACTTTTTCTACGACCCGGGTATGCATGGCACAAACTGGGCTGCCATGCGCGACAAATATGCCTCAATGCTCCCCTGGGTGCGCAACAGGGATGATCTGAATTACCTTATTGGTGAACTGATCGGCGAACTGAATGTCGGTCATGCCTATGTCGGTGGCGGCGATAAACCGGAATTATCAAGAATTAATACCGGAATGTTAGGCGCTGAGATCACAAAACATAGTTCAGGATTTTTCAGAATAGATAATATCCTTGAAGGACGGCCATGGGATAAAAGTCTTGTATCTCCTCTTGCTCAGCCGGGAATAAATGCAAAAGAAGGTGATTTCATAGTTGAAGTAGATAACAAATCCACTAAAGATTACATCGACATATATGAATTGCTTATAAACAAAGCTGACAAACAGGTAGATCTAACACTGTCGGACAATCCTTCAGGAACAAATCCGCGGAAGGTCACAGTAATTCCCATTAAGCAGGAATACGACCTGTATTATTACAACTGGATACAGAATAATATCGACTATGTAAACAGCAAGACCAACGGAAAGGTTGGGTACATTCATATCCCTGATATGGGTACGGAAGGCCTGAATGAATTTGTAAAATACTTTTACCCACAGCTTGGCAAAGAGGCGCTGATAATTGACGACCGTGGCAATGGTGGTGGAAATGTTTCGGCAATGATAATTGAACGACTGCGGCGGGAAATTGCTATTATGGGCATGTCGCGCAACGCTCCTGAGGGGAACTCCTCTCCCGGTGAAATTATGCCCGGCCCGCTTGTGCTTCTTGTAAACAATTATTCGGCCAGCGACGGAGATATTTTCCCCTACCGCTTCCGCTTTCATAAAATGGGAAAGATAATCGGCGTAAGGACATGGGGAGGAGTCGTTGGCATCCGCAATTCCCTTCCTTTTGTAGACGGAGCTTATCTTAACAGGCCGGAATTTGCTCACTATGCAGCGGACGGCAGCGGCTGGATAATTGAGGGCTATGGCGTTGACCCGGATATAATTGTTGATAACGACCCTGCTTTGGAATTCAAAGGTACCGACCAGCAACTCGACAAAGCGATAGAAGTAATACTTGATGTAAAAACCAAGACTTTTAAAAAGGCCGGAATACCTGAGTTTAAAGATAAGAGTAAGTAACTCATATTACGCGTTGCTATCAACTTTCATATTGGTCTTGGCTGCGGGTCTGGAACTCTGACCTTTGCGTCAGAATCTCGTATTAAGTCATGGTCTGTGGTAGCAAGGGTCATGATGAATTCCTCTAGTTTTCTACAGAGCAGTTAATTATCTATAATTACTAATTTGTCTACAGCGATGATTTTATTTTCTTCTGTCAGCCGAACGAAATACAATCCGCTTCCGAGATTGTCCCGTGAGAGAACAACTGTCTGCCCGGAAATATTTTTTATTTGTTTGACTGTCTGCCCGAAACAATTGTCCACCGTGAGAGTTGCGTTATGGAAAAGATTACTTGTCTGCAAAGTTGTCGAGGAAGAAAACGGGTTTGGGGAAATGTCAACAGAATGACTTGATGCGTTGTCGAATATTCCGCTTCCAGTCGTACAAAATTTATAAATAGTTCCATTGAGTGGCGTACCTGTTAAAGTACTATCATTAGCTAAAATAAAGTTAGGGGCGTTTGGATTTCCCGATAATGAGTAGAAGCCAGTTGTTTCGGGCAAACCAATACCAATACTAGGTCCCGCGTAGCTACCATAAGAACTGCTAGGCATAGACCCATTGGGGCCAATAAAAATTTCAATGCAGTTAGTGCCTTCATATAACCACATTTGGTAGTTTATATATTGATTGGAATTGCTATTAAGAATTACATTCTTCCACTCTAATTTAAAAATTTGGCTTCCTACTATTCCTGCCAATTGATAAGACACTGCTCCAGGTATCGAGGTATTGTCTGGAGTATCAAAAGCGGAAATAACCACTTTTGGAGAAGCGATGTCATTAAAAAAAATGTATCCTCCAGTTCTTACATATAAAGAGTCGTAATTCTGGTTGAAAAAATTAAAAGTGAAACCAGTCGAAATTTTCTGCCAATCAACAACAGACGTACTGCCAGATAAATTTGCATAAGTTCCGGTTGATTGAGTGAAAGTATAATTTTGAGAAAATATATGTGTGGAAAATAAAACTGCGGATATTAGCAATAGTTTTTTCATTGTCTCTTTTTTTAGGTTTATAATTTTTTTATTAGCTGTCAAGATTTACGAAAATATCTGACGAAATATTGTGTGTCCAAAGGTATAAAATATTTTTGTATTTTTTGCTTTGTTGCTAACTCGTTATAACCCAACCAAAGGTTGTTTTAGTTTGCAAAAACTGATGTTAAACCGTAACAAAGGTTGGGATTATTTTTCTTTAAAAATAAGAAAAAAACAATACAAGTCTATAAAATTTGTTACTTTTCGGATTGTCTGAAAATTTTTGCTCCACTTAGTTGTATCAAACTCAATCTGGATTGGGTTGAAAGGTTGAGCGACTTGTCTGGTAGTAAGTCATTGGTCTGCAGCAAACAACTACTAACTCTACCCCATTAACCAAACCAGTTGCTCAACCCAACAACTTTATACCAGAATAGTTACAATTTCCTTAAAAAACACCGATCAGGCTTTAAGATGTATTTTTATTCGCGAAGTCGTTTCGTTCAGTTCGCATTGTGTGGGTTTAAGTTTTGGCCGGGCAAAATTAATGTCGCCGACATTATTGATAGGGATAAGGTGTATGTGGGCATGGGGTACTTCAAGCCCGATAACAGCAACTCCGATGCGTTTACAGGGCACAGCCTTTTCGATTGCAATTGCGACCTTTTTTGCAAAAATCATCATTGCCGAAAGTTCTTCGTCTCCGATGGAAAAAATGTAGTCGGTCTCTTTTTTAGGAATTACCAGAGTATGCCCTGTGGCAAGCGGGTTGATATCGAGAAAGGCAAGGAACCTTTCATCTTCAGCGACCTTATAACAAGGTATTTCTCCTGTAACTATTCTGCTGAAAATACTTGCCATATCACTTCATTATTTCCATTATCTTCAGTTCCATTTTCCCGTTCGGCACCTGAATTTCGACCACATCTCCGGGTTTCTTCCCCATCAGGCCCTTTGCTATCGGTGTATTTGCCGATATTTTCCCTTCTTTAAAATTCGCTTCTGATTCCGGAACTATTGTATAGATGAAAACCGCTTTGGTTTTAACGTTCCTGATCTTAACCTTTGTAAGGATCTGAACCTTGCTGGTATCTATCTTGCTTTCGTCGATTATCCTGCAATTTATAAGTTTTTCTTCCAGCTTGGCAATTTTCATTTCAAGCATCGACTGGGCTTCCCTTGCAGCATCGTATTCGGCGTTTTCAGAAAGGTCGCCTTTATCACGAGCTTCGGCAATAAGACCTTTAATGGCAGTTCGTTCAACCTTTTTAAGATGATCAAGTTCTTCTTTAAGTTTCCTTAAACCTTCCTGTGTAAGATAAGTTGCATCACTCATAATGTTTTGCTTTAAGATAAAAAAGAAAAGAATCCCGAAAAATCGGGACCCTTTCATTTTGCAAAGATACTATTTTTATTTTACAAAGATACTTTTGCACTTACTGAATGTACTCCGTTAAAGGGATTTGTGTCCCGATAACTGTATTCAATGGCAAAAGTTGAACCTTTTTCTTTGTTAAGAGGAATCTGAACGGAGACTCCGCATACCGGTCCGGTAAACCAGGTTTTTCTTGTCTCGTATTTTTCAATACCTTTTTCGTATACATATCCGGCGCGGAACATAAGTATCTCTTTGAAAGAGTATTCAAGTCCTGCCTGGAACTGATCCTTTGTAAACGAATTGGATGTGAAGTTAACAGCTGCACTTAACCTGTGATTGCAGATGATCTTTCCTGCAACTGTATCAACAATAGGAGCAATTCTGAAGTCATACATTGTACCGATAGTAATAAGGGTCGGCAGTTCAAAATCAGCCGAACGCTGATCAACAGTCATAATAACTTCCGTAGCGGGAACAATACCGCGGAACGACATACCATCACCTCTGAAACGCATTGTCGGTCCTACGTTTTTCATTGAAATCCCGAATTTAAGGTTGTCGGAATTCTTTTTTCCAAGTTTGTTTTTTCCCATACCGATAATGTATTGTATACCGGCATCGAGAGCCACGCCGCTGGCAGAAAGGTCGGCAATTTTCTCGTTGATGATCTTAACAGCCATACCACCGTAAATACTGTTCGAGAACTCTTTTGCAAATCCGATCGTGATATTGGTATACACAGGTTTAAAAGTGCCGATCCCGCCTTCAGGCATGTCAACAGTTGTAATTTCGATATCACCGAAATTCAGAGACATCATAGAAAGTGTTAACACGCCGGCTTCGCCAAGTTTCTGCGAAAGGCCAAAGGAGTTAATGTTAATTCCGGTACCTACCGCCCATTGAGTGTTACAGAATATCAGCTCGGTCGATTTTACAAAGGCTGTTCCTGCAATATTAAGATATGCTCCTTCAAGGCCTTTTACGCCTGCTGTATTTGCTCCTCCCCATCCCGAACTGCGGGCCCAGGGGTTGATCAACAGTTCACTGGCGCCGGCCGATCCTGCACGCTGCTCGTTTCCTGCATAAACCATTGCCGGTAACAATGCTACGGCAAATAATCCTGTTATGATTTTTCCTATCTTCATAGTAATGGATTTTAACTGTTAAAAATTAGTTAAGTCAATCGGGCGCATTGCGCCAAACCATTTGATCACCTTTTCACCAATCCCAGGTGCATCAATATGGATGATATAAACACCGCTGGCGATCGGAATACCGTATTCATTTTTAAGATCCCAGTCCTGATATGAAAGAGGGCTGTCTTTCCTGAAGCGGCGGATAAGTGTGCCGTTAACGGTATAGATACTTATTGTGCACTGTTGCGGCAGATTGGTGAACTTGATAAGATTTTCAAGCTGCGACTTTTCGTATTCGCTGTACCCATAATATGGGTTTGGAACGGCACGGATGAGATTAAGCGCGTCCTTGGCAGTCAGATTATCATTGATTACAGGCGCAACATCCTTGAGACTGAAATAATAAAGAGGATAATTGTTGTTTTCGGGTGTCGGTTTGGCAAATTCGCCAACGCCCTGCCTGTATGGATTGGCAATACGTATGCTGACCTTACAATCGGTCTTCATAAAGTAATAAGGATCGCTAGGATTTTCCTGAATAACCATATCCTGTGAAAGCATAGGCAGTGTTACCCACATCGCGTTAATCCATGTATAAGCCTTTTCATTATTCTGAAGAACTATATTTAAAAGTTTATCATGGATATACTTTCCATAATCATAAGATGGCATGTATTTTAAATCAGTAGAATCACCATTATGACCGAAGACATAGATATAGTGCTTACCGCCTATGTAAAGATCTCCATCAATTCCGCCGGTATTCCACCATAGATCAGAAGCATATTCATTAGTAGGATTCCACAACATATCGCGTCCATTCTGATGAGGAAAACGTGAATCTTCACCAAATGCAATGTTCAAACGTTCACCAGTTTCAATATCTACACCCAAACCAGCATACACCTGTCCGTCAGGGGCCTGTATAGTC
>CAZEWB010000001.1:20116-28900 GCA_964515655.1 uncultured Bacteroidales bacterium | reverse complement strand
ATCTACACAATAACCGGGGAACCAGCCCATGCCGGTTGAACTTATATAGTTAGAGTACTGCTCCTGCAGACTGTCAGGTCCAGTATTTGTTTCTGATCCATTCTTATCAACAGAAGCGTGCTTGCGGATGCCAAACTTATACTGACTGCCTTCAGAGAAACAGGGCCCTAAACTGTTATTACCAAAGTCGTATTCGCACATTTCAACAACAGGCGAACGCGTCCACTTTGTTTTATCTTTTGTGAAGTAAAAATCTATACTGGCAAGGCGCTGACTGTAGAAATTAAGCATATTATGTTTAAAGTGATATGCAACGCCATAGGGAGCATCAGGGCTGGTTGAAGTTGATGATGCCGGTAAGTCACGCGAAGCCAAACGATATGGGGCCCACAAACCATCAACAACTTTTTCGAAATTCTGTTCCGGGTCAACGGCATTGGTAATTGCAGGAGTATTATAATCATTATACCCGGGGTTGTCATCGTCATCGATTTTACCCGCACGTATCCAGTTCATAGGATCAGGTCCTTCGGCATCACGTGTTGTATTTAAATCCAACCAAATCTTTGTGGGATCATTCCAGGTAATCTGCGAAGAAATGTACCCGTTCTGGAAAGGCCATTTGTCAACAATTCCGGGCCAGCCAACCTGACAAATATTTACAGAGATACCCCACTTTGGTATTATTTGTTCATTGTCAACTGTAATAAAGTGATCTGAAAGTATTGTATCTTCCGATGATGAGGCCGGAACTTTGGCAATTCTCCATTTTGAAGTAGTAATACTAAATGCTCCGTTTGTTAAAGTTGTGTCAACAAACCAAAGTTTAAAATCGTACTCGGGCACATTAAGAGGGTCAATTACCTTTACTTTAATCGGACCGTATGAATTCTGGTATTCAATAGTATCGGCTTTCCAGGGGGAACCTGACATAATTCTGTTTACTGTGGCCTGCGTAATTTCAAGTTGATTGGTTCCGTTCCCAAAACCTTCAATCTGCTTTATCTTAGGTCCGTATCCGTATTCTGCATTAAGTATTGTTCCGTTGTTTGCAGGAGAAAGGATATGTGGCATTGCAGAATATGTTTTTATAGATCCGGTAGCTCCCGTACGGCTGGCGAGGTAGGGTTTTTTCTGACCATCAAGATTGGCTTGTTCGTTCGGGATATAGTCCTTATAATTATTGTATCCGTAAGCAATTGCAACATAGTAATACGTTTTGTGATTTACAAGGCGTTTGTCCCCTGTTGCAAACATATCATCGGTAAGTGTGAATGTATGCTGTATACCTTCGTCTTTTCCGTCAACCTTTAATGTTGGAACAGCAGAGCCAATTTGCCCGTCAAACTCATAATTGATCAATCTCGACACACTATCTTTAATGTCGCACTGAAAAACAAGTTTAGCCTTGTCGGGATTGGTAATATCGGTAACGCTTGAACTTTCATCTTTGAGCTGGTACACCTGATATCCCTGAAAACGATAATACATATCGCAAGGTATTGTAACACCATCTTCAGTCATTGGACAAACAATAAAAGGATCTTCCTCTGTGTAATCCTCAGGTATTGTTGTATAGTTGTTTGTACCTTTAATATTATATATATGGAAAATGAATTTCTTGTCCATTTCGATAATAGTAAGTTCAGGAGCAACGGGGCCGTCAACCATTTTAAAACAGACTTCGAAAAGTCTCTGAGCCTTGTCGTCAGCGCGACGGACTTCTGCAACGGAAGCCCATGCGCCACCTGAAATAGCACGTGCCCAAACCATACCAGTTGTAATATCATTAATAGCACCCGGTTCAAGTGTGAACGGACCAGCAGAATGAACGAAACGCCGGTCTGCCGGCGGGTTATTTTCGCTTTCTTCCGACCAGTCGTCTTGCGGAATGCCGGCAGTGCCCCAATCGCAGAAATCGGTAGTTGGTTTTCCGGGGAACATAAAGTCAGCATCTGTTGAGCTTGAGTGGAAGCCACTACCGCCGTATGTCATGTGAGTGCCGTCGCGCCAGAAACCGCGGAGATAATAATAGGCTTCAACAGCTGTGCTTGGGTCTCCCTGCATTGATGTTGAGTTATTAAAATACAGGAACCTTTTCATGCCCCAGCGTTCATTATCAACTATACCATCTTCGAAATTAAGACCATTGATACTTCCTTCCTGAATTGGTGCACGGGCGCAGATAAGTGATCCGGTAAGAGTGTCCCAGTTTGACATATTGTCTTTATTATCGGCATCCTGATAGGGTCCTTCAAAAAAGTCAACACCAATTGCAGGAGGTTGCAAACCGTAAGTTTTGCCGTTACCGTCACCGTCCATTTCATCGCCGTTATAAAGATAACCAAGACCTCTGTTGACATCACAACCGACATAGTCGTCGGCATGGTCGCCAAGGTCGGCATCTGTCCATACTCCAAAATACGTATCAATTAAAGTGAACGAAGACCTGTTTATAAGACCATAGTTGCCAAAGGTCATGTTGTTCAACTCGTCATTAGTAGCAAATGCAAAGTACTGAGCGCGCACTTCCATACCGATGGCCTGTCCGTTCATTTCAGTATGAACATTCCCCTTGTCGTTATAGACCCACCAAAAGGTCTGATCGCCATAAAGACGGGGACGTCTGAGTTCACGCGAAGTACCGCAGGGAAGATCCTTGTCAAGATCATAAAAGGGATAATCGCCCTGCTCATAATTGTAAACACCGTCGCCATCCTCATCCCAGAAAGGAGCAAGATTGAAATCATAGTCCGGGTCGTAGTTATTTCCCGGCCAGTCAATAATGGACTGAGGAACTGTATAAGTTGCAAACTGGGAACTAAGAAGTTCCTGGTCATTATTCTTAACAGCATTCCAATACGTCCTGTATTCAGAAACTTCGTTACGGGAAATTATAAAGTGTTTATCATACTTACTGCACACATCCGGAGTTACGCTCGCCTTTTCGGGACCGTAAGCCTTAAGCGGGCCTGGCCAAATTTCATTCCCGCCCTGACGGTATTTCTGGGCGAAAAGTCGAAGCTGGCCGTTAACGTCAGTACCGCCTACCCATATTGCACCGGCAAAAAGGGAGTGTTTTCCTGAATTCTTAGGAATTTCATAACTCGGGTTGCCAACCCCTCTAAGGTCCCACCACATATCACCTCCGGTATGGATAAGGCAACGCACATTATTTAATTCGAACATTGTACTGGTGGATGGCTGAACACATCCAGCAGAAACGCTGCGGGGACCTTCCTGTTGCACTGTAGGTCCGATGTACGCCCATGAAGTATTGCCGAGCAACACAACAGCGCTGACCATGACCATAATTTGCCTGTACTTTTTCATTGTGCTCATATTTTGTCTTTTACATTTCATAGATTAAAAACTTAACTGTACGCCCAAATGAATTGTGCGCGGGAGTGTATAATTATAAGGTGAGTCCTCATACATTAAATAATACATTACATAACTGCTGGGACTGTTCATTGAATTAATAAGAGTCTGGCTCTTGGCGCTTGTAAGGAATCCGTCGTCATCCGCATTTCCGGTTGTGCTGTATACGCTCAGTATATTAAGTGTGTTTAGAGCGTTGCTGATCTCAAGATAAACATTCATAGCAGCTTTCTTTTTACTTTCTCCTTCTTTCTTTCCTAAAGAAAATTCAAAGTCCCTGTCGAACCTTATATTTATTGTGGTACGGGAGGGTTTGCGTGAGCCGTTTAGCGAGCCCTGAAGGGTACCGTTGTCAATATCACGGCGGCTGTATGGGCTACCGGTACCGAAGTTAACAACAAAGTTAGCGCCGGTGTTCTGAAGAATATCTTTACCACCGATCTTGGGACCATTATAAAGTCGTCCGTTTGCAAAACGATAGTCTATTGAACTGACTATAGAATGGCGCTGGTCGTAATCAAGGGGTATTGAAGTACGAAGGTTGGGCTGTCCGGTCTGGATGAGCGCCCTGTTGGTTTCGAGGTTAGAACCTGTACCGTTTGCAAACTGCAGGGTATAGCTTGCGCGAAGGGAGATGTTTCCGGTACGGCGCATGTCGTACGAAAGTGTGAACCCTTTAACTGTGCCAAAGTCAATATTTGTATATGTCATATATGTCTGCGGATATGCTCCATAGATCATCTGAACCTGTGCCATATCGCGCATATCACGATAAAAAGCAGAAAGTTTAAGGGCTGCAGTACCGCTTAATTTCTGCTGGAAGCCTAATTCATAGTCAATAGTTTTTTCGGGTCTCAGATCCGGATTATTGATAGGATTTACGCCCATTGCCTGAATGTGAAGATAATGGAATGGATTAAGTCTCACCGCACCAACAGGACGCTTGGTCAGAATGTCGTAGTGTGCAAAAAATAATGCAACGTCTGAAATGGGGAATGAAAATGAAATACGAGGCATTACATTTATCTGTGGTTCATAGTCAGTAAAAGATTTAGCGCTGATACCTTCATCGGGATTAAGAAGGATGGGCGCCATGCCCCCTGAAGAAGCTATCAATGTGGGATCGTTTACCTGTGTTCCTGTGGCATCATACCATTTAACTTCTGCGGGGTCGTTTCCTACGCGATACCCTTTAATAGTAGTCGGATTTTTAACATTGTCTCCGTAGACAACTGCGTCAGAAGGAATATTGCCGGGGTGATAACCGTTAGGGTTAAGAGAGCCTGATACTTCGCTTACCTTTTTGGTTTCGTAGAAAGAATAAGGGTCTTTAAGAACCATCTGATTTGCATCAAAACGGTCAACGCGTATACCAACATTAAAGATCAGGTCACGGAATGCAAACTTATCCTGGATATAACCTGCGGTATAAATTGGTTCGAAAGAAGCTATGGGACGAAGGTAGCGGCCTTTTTCATCTTTCTGGGTAAAGAAGTCGTTAAGAGAAGGTTTTGATTTCAGTTTATTTCCATGATGGTCGTAACCATAAAAGGCAACAACAGCATTTCCAGAGTTGAATAATTCATCGGCGCTGAAGAAATCCAGTTTATATAATGTAGGATCATAAGAATCGAAATCTATCCAGTTAAGTCCGTTAACAGGCATTCCCAGAGCTTCGCGAAGTTTCTCGTCGAACTGTGCCTGTGTGCTTGCATTATAAAGTCGGTTGAACCATACAGTATCCTGAAAAACTCCGTTTATATCTTCAACCCTGATGGGATTTGCAAAATCGAGTTCAAGAATATGGAAGTTAGTAAGTGAACGTCCGACTGACCATAAGCCTGCGGGAGAAAGGGTAAAAGCTCTGTCACTGCGCTGTTCGAATTCAAAACCAATAGAAATTTCGTGGTCTTTTACGTCGGCAGAACCGGAAGCGCTTATGCGGAACTGGGCATTTTCGACTTTCTGGTAAGTATTAAAAGCTGTTCCCGGACAATTAAACTGATAGCCGAATGAGTTACCGCTGTTAAAAGCGGGATTGGGGAATTCGCCGTTAAGAAGGCCGCCTCCGTACTGTACAACTTCCATGTTCTGGTACACAATGTCATGCATCGGGTTATCCTCGGGGAAAAGGCTGTAATAAAAAGAAGTATAACTTGCAAGGTCGGGATTGATATCGGAAGCTTCGTAGTCGTACGAAAGATCACGGAAACCATTATGCATCCATACGCCGCTTGAATATCCGGCAAGAGTATCAGTATGTTCGAAAGAGTTTACTTTTGTTGTATAAAACTTTCCGACATATCCATATTTAAAGTAATCATCCTTATGTCTTTCGTCCTGCTGAAGTGTATTGAATTTTGAGTAATCAACCTGGATCTGATAAAAAGCGTTTTTAATAAGGTCATTTGCACTTTCCTTATCGCCCGAAGATCCGAATTTCTGAGTAAGGCGGATGTAAGTACGCCATGTACTTGCAGTATATGTGCCGTTATTGTTTGTATTGAAAAGCATATTATTGTAATCATACAATCTCTGTTTAGAGAATGTCATGCCGGCTCCGGCGGTAATATTTACATTTTTTGAAGGTTGAAAGTCAACTTTTCCTGATAGTGATATGCTTGAACTTTCGGCATCGCGGCGGGTTTTGATCTTTTCGAAATCGTCTTCGGTTAAAAATTCTGCATTCAGAATTGTACCCTGACCCTGTTCATTGGGACGATAAGGTGTTTCGAGCAACGATGCAAGTACATCGTCTTTAACTTTCATTGCTCCGACAGCAGAAGGATAATCATCTTCTGTATATTCAAACGACGCAGAGATGAAATAACCTGCTATTACATCCTTGCGGATTTTTGTGGAGTCGTAAGGGTCTACCGATTTGCGGAAAACCAAAGGACCGGTAAACATAAGTTCTCCGAGATTGTAGTTAAAACGGTCAAGGAATTTTGAAGTAACAACTTCGACTCCGCCGTATGTTTCACGAGAAGGTTCCTTTGTAGTAACGCTGATGATACCTCCTGTTACGTCACCATACTTTGCGGGAATACCGCCGGTAATTACGTCTACCTGTGCAGTTGCTGTTTTAGGCAGAGCCGTTGAGCCACGTACTTTTACGCCGTCGATATAATAAACCGTAGCTTCTTCACGTGCACCGCGGATACTGCCGACTTCGCCGTTTTCGGAATATACTCCGCCAACCGTAACCGCTACTGATTCAGCAGAACGACCGGGCATCTTTGCAATTTCGTCTGAAGTAACAGAACCCCCTGTTTGCGTCTGGTCCTTACTGATAAGAGGAACCTTGTATTCACGGACTTCAACTTCCTTCAGGTTCTGAACGGATACAGAAAGTTTAAAATCCTGGAAAGTGATCTTACCGGCCATAATACGCAGCCCTTTAAGTTGCAGGGCCTGGTAACCCACATATGAAGCTTTGACATCATATACCCCGGCAGGGATAGGCTTAATGGTATAGTTGCCATCAAAGTCTGTAAGGCCACCGGAGAAAAGTTGCCCGTTAATTTCAAGACTCACATTGGCAAAAGGAATTCCTTCGCCGGTTGAACCATCAAGTACCTTTCCCTTAAGAGTTCCTGACTGGGAAAAGACGTTTGCAGAGATAAATACTGCAAAGAGTAAAAAGATTAATCTCTTAATCATATTCAGCCTGTTATAATTTGTACGACACTCGTTTTCAAACTTGTTAATAAATTTTAACAAAATCGTAAAGATAAATAGTTTCATCCAAATATTGCAACACTGTGGGTTGATTTTTTTATTTTTTTTCTGCAATAACATGTTCCTGTAATCTTTACACATCATTTTTTTTAAACCATGTGTTATTTTTATCAAAATTACTATATTTTTCTTCCTTAATAAATATACATTTGCCGAATGGCTGCTGAGCGTCTCCATAAGATGTTTCCGGTTTTCCTAACGGTAATAATAATCGTACTATATGCACATACTTTCGGTTACGGTTTTCTGCATTATTGGGATAACGAAGGTTATTCTTATATCGAAGGGAATAAACTGATAAGTTCCTTTAACAGTGAAAACCTTAAAGCGATCTTTTCCTCTTCTTTTGACAATCATTACCACCCCCTAACATTACTGAGCTTAGGTCTCGACTATCAGATAAGCGGACTGACGCCTGTAACTTTCAGAGCAACAAATATTATTCTATTCATCTGCATTTCGTTGTTTATTTTTTTCTTTGTGCGAAAGCTTACCGGGAATTTTTACGCTTCTGCCTTTGTTTCCCTTTTTTTGCTCTCCATCCCTTTAATGTTGAATCGGTCTTATGGCTTTCAGAAAGAAAAAATCTCCTTTTTGTATTCTTTCTGTTCCCAGCACTTACTTTTTACATGAATTATATCGATTCAGGCAGATATAAGTATTTGCTTCTAAGTACTTCTTTTTTTCTGCTGAGTTTGCTTTCAAAATCCCAAGGCCTGCCTTTTGTCGGTCTGATATTCATTCTGGATCTATACAGGGGCAGAAAAATAACGTTTAGCCTTATTACTGAGAAGATACCAATCCTTATTGCCGGAGGTTTGTTTCTTTACCTGACATTTTATTTTCACCAGCCTGAAAATTTCACAAGATCACATCCTGAAAGTATGCCTGATTATTTTTTAACAGGATTCCGCAACCTCTTCTTTTATTCCGGCCATTCTCTTTTACCCATAGGTCTTTCTGCCTATTACCCTTACCCCGGAAGTGAATCACTTGCCGTTATTTTCTGGTATTATCCCCTGCTTTTCCTTTTATCTGTATTCATTATTTTAAGGTATTGTAAAAGCAACAGGCTATTTATTATGGGTGTTCTTTTTTTCGTTATCTCAATTATTCCATTGCTTAAGTTTTTTTCTGTGCCTTATGGCAACTATATTGCAGCCGACCGCTACATGATCCTTCCCATTGCGGGTGTTGGAATTGCTCTTTGGGCAATATATGAGCAATCGCGGGAAAAGTACAGAAAGGCGCTAAAATATATCGCTGCATGTATGCTCGTTTTTTTCTGCATCAGCACTTACTCACTGACACTCGTATGGAAGGATGATATTTCCTTTTATACCCGGCTGGTGGAAAAATACCCGGACCTCAGGTCGGCCATTGGCAATAGGGGGCGGGTATATATGGCTGCCGGGAAGTACAATGAGGCAATTGAGGATTTCACGCAACTTATTCATATTGCACCTGATTATCCCAATGCTTACCTGAACAGAGGACTGGCATATATCAGTGCTCAAAAACCGGCAAAAGCATACTATGACTTTTCGGCAGCTATCAGGTTCGACCCTGCCAGCTACAAGGCATACAACAACAGGGCCATTCTACTGATGAACATGAAGCAGTTGCCCGAAGCAAAAAACACAACCAAACACACCCAACACA
>CAZEWB010000001.1:17219-20106 GCA_964515655.1 uncultured Bacteroidales bacterium | reverse complement strand
TGTGTTGGGTGTGTTTGGGTTGGTTGTTGCTATTGTCTGTGGTGCTGAAGCTGTGCCTGCAACAAAAAGATGATATACTGAAAGCTCTTGAGATCAATCCCGGTTTCACGGAAGCATGGATAAATAAATCATTAATTGAAATGAACTCAGGCGAAACCGACTCCTCGCTGTATTCGTTGAATAAAGCCATAGAAGCCGGGTTTAATGACACTGATTTTATAAATTACATTAAGGAACAGGTTTCGGGAAAAGAATGATCAGCGCCATTACTAACTGATGTTGCTTATAATTTTAGACACGAATTTACACGAATCCTTTTTTATTCGTGATAATCCGTGAAATTCGTGTCTTTTATTTCATGCAAATTAGGGTTTTTATTACGTAACATAAGTTACTTACCCTTTTTCTTAAACGGCCAGAGGTTTCGTTTTCCCTGATCGTTTTTTTGCCTTACTCTTTTCGTATCGCGCTTAGGCTGGAACATTCTTTTTATCCATGGGTCAGGATGTTTTCCCTGATTTATCCGGTCTGATTTTCTCAGATTCTTTTTCATCCTTTTATAAACCCTCTGGTCGGTTTTAATTTCCTTTGGGTGATCCAATGTCTTCCAGTATTTTTTTACTGCCTTTTTATCGTAGCGTGCAGAACGGTCTTTTTTTCTTTCTTCTTTACGGGTAGCTTTTCGTTCGGGATTTTTTTTGAATATTCCTTTTAAATTAAAATGAATGCCCTTTCGCGGCCCCCTGTCGAGACTATACCTTTGCGCAGAAGCGGGCGCCAGAAAAAAAATCAGGCATATAAGCAATAAAATTAAGCAGGTTCGGTTAAAATACACTAACTTTGAATTATGAAAACAAAGGTAATTCTTTTTTCATTTATATCTGGTATTTTTCTGCTATTCGCTACTAATTCCTGCAAAGAAAAAGAGGACCCGGTGCCTTATGTTTATGTTAATTTTACAATTTCCATAGCCGACCCGGAATTTGCCGACCTGAATACGGTGGGAAACAGTATTATGGTTACCGGTGGTGTTTGCGGTATTGTGCTTTTCCGTTTGTCGCAGGATGAATTTGTTGCACTTGAACGGAACTGCACATTTCAGCCATCCGACCGTTGTGCCGTTGCTCCCGATACTTCAGGATTAATGCTGAATTGTCCCTGCTGCAGTTCGGTTTTTTCGATCTCGAACGGAACCCATATGGGCGGCGAGGCTCCGCGACCTCTTACAATGTACCAGACCTCGTTTGACGGGATGTACTTACAAGTTTACAATTAGGCTATACGCTTCTTGATTTACATTTAGGTCGAGGTCAAGGTCGAGATCAAGGTCGAGATCAAGGTCGAGATCAAGGTCGAGATCAAGGTCGAGATCAAGGTCAAGGTCGGGAAGGGGAAAGCTTGCTTAACCTTGATCTTAGCCTTGACCTTGATTCTATTTTATCGCCTCATCCACCAGTTCGGCAATATCTACAACAGGTATTTCGGACACGCGGTTGAATGCCTTAAGGCAAAGCGGGCATGCGGTAACAAGTTTATCGGGGCTGGACTGACAAAGGACTTTTAATGCTTCCTCGGCCATAATAACCCTGTCCAGGTCGCTGCCGTTGAAATGTGCGAGACTGCTGCCGCAACACAGGGCATTTTCACGTTTTTCCTGAATATTGGTCAGGCTGCCAACGAAGCGGACAATAAAGCGCGGTTCCTCATAAATGCCTGAAAGACGACCAAGGTCACAAGGATCGTGGTATGAGAATTTCAGTCCGGTTTTATGTGGTTTCAGTTTTCCCTGTTCAATAAGTTTCTTTATATACTGAGTATGGTGCAGGACTTTAACAGGAAGATCATAGTCTTCATTAAATACCTTATAACAAATAGGGCATGATGTGACAAGTATCCCCGGAGTATAGGACATTATTTTATCACGGTTCCAGCTAATAAGTTTTTCGGCATCCTTTGTTTTTCCGGATAGTTTTACCGGTCGTCCGCAGCATATCGTATCGTCCTTATCAAGAAACTGCCAGTTGACACCGGCAATGTTAAGGAGATTATCCATTGACTTTTTGATACCCGGGTTCAGGTGGGTCATGCAGCCTGCAAAATAAAGCACATCGGCATGTCCGCTCTTTTTTATCTCGGGGAGATACCGGTATTCTGCTCCGTTTTTTCCTGACATCATTTCCCGCCTGTTTTGCCTTACAATATTTATATCAAGTCCGACCGGACAGGCCACTGTACACTTTCCGCACATCAGACAATCGTAAACCTGTTTGTTGGTCGGCTTATGGGTCCTTTCGCCGTAAAAGTAAGTCACAGGCAACATATGGTTCCGCCTGAGATCTGAGTTGATCTGACAACTGTCAATACAGACACCACATCTTGAACAGGAATGGGTCTGAAAACGTGTAATGCCATCACCCGAAACAAGGGGCTTAAGTCCCGCCCTTTTCAATGCAATATGAAATGCTTCGGTAGGAATGTGCATGTAACGGGTAAAGGGAAGGAGTGCAAAGAACGTAAACAGAGCAATGGAATAAGCCCACCAGAAATTGATCTCTGCTGTCATTATGCCCTGTTGGGGAAAGGCCGCGGCAAGTCCGTTCCCAATGGTGCCTGTAAGAAACCCTCCGTTATTATAGATCGCTGATGTTATGCTTTCGGCGGCAAGACGAAGGGGGAAAATAAGCCAAAGCGCACCAAGAGCAAATGAATCGGGGAGCAACTGTCTGGTAGTTTTTTTCATCCCGAATATACGGCTCCTCAAACGCTTGAAAAATGCCAGGCAGACACCCGATAAAACAAAGAGGAGTATCAGATCCATAAGGTCGCTGAAAATTCCTGAATATTTAAAATCCTCGCTTGTATGTACAAAGTATTTGTAGAATATTGG
>CAZEWB010000001.1:8955-17209 GCA_964515655.1 uncultured Bacteroidales bacterium | reverse complement strand
GCCATCAGGCCTTTAACTAACCATGGATCCCAATATTCTACAAATAATTTGTACATACAAGCGAGGATTTTAAATATTCAGGATCCATGGTTCGTTAAAGGCCTGATGGCTGTGCATTTTGGATTCAACCGTTCCACCCGCTATCAGCAGGAACCAGCCAAAGGCGATGCTCATATGCATGTATCCGAGCAGTCTGTTCTTGCGGAAAATCCGGCGATGAAGAAGGACTTCAAGAACGACCTCTTTTAAGATGCCAAATATCCTGTAGCTGAAAACATGACGCGAAAGTTTTACTTTCTCACTTTTTGGAAGCTTCACTATCCATCTGGTAAAGAGAAATGCCAGGACAAGGATCAGTCCATATAATCCGATAACGAAGGGAAGTATAAAAGGATGATAATTCATGAGCCTCTTTTTTGAAGAAAGTCGCGTGTTATCATTATAATGTTACGGGTATTGACTCCCTTTGGACATACCAGTCTGCATTTACCACATAACATACATTTATTTATTTCCTTGGCTATCTGCAGTTTTTCTCCTCTGCGGATAAAAAGCATAATTCTTGAAAAACTGAAGGGCGTCAGCGCATTTGCAGGGCAGGTGGCAGAGCAGCTTCCACAGCTGAAGCAGATACTGATACTCGGTTCGCGCCGGCGCAACAGGTAAAACAATGTACGATCGTTCTTATCGTATTCGATAATACGTGGTTTTACCGGCGAATAACCGAATCTCGATCCGCTCACGCCTGTTCCCTTTCCCTGAGCCAGTGGTTTATAACGATAGCAGCTGAACGCCCGTCCATAATTGTTGTTGCTATTGTCTGTGGTGCTGAAGCTGTGCCTGCAACAAAAACTCCCGGAACATTTGTAATATTGGATGAAGTATGTTCATCAAACATTTTAATGAATCCGTTTTCGTTGAGTTCTATACCCATTCCCTTTACAACCGATGCTGTAGTGTGTGTCGGAACAAATCCTACCATCAGCACCAGCATGTCAACCGTCATTCTCATAGGGCGGCCAAGAAGAGTGTCCTCTACTTTGATAAGGAGTGATTTGTCGATATTCTCTGCGACTTCCGAAAGCCGTCCGCGGACAAAGGTCACACCCCATTTCTCCTGTGCCTCATTGTACAGTTCTTCGAACTTCATACCGTACATCCGGAGGTCCATGTAAAAGCAATATGCCTCACATTCGGGAAGCAACTCGCGTATCTCCATTGCCTGTTTAACGGCGGTGACGCAGCATACTTTACTGCAATAGACATTTCCGACCTTACGGTCGCGCGAACCGACACAATGGATAAAGGCTATCCGTTTAGGTTTTTTCCCTGCACGTGTCGTAAGATCCTTGCTTTTAAGCAGCCGTTTTTCAAGATCGGCCGATGTGATTACGTTATCTAAAATTCCGTATCCGTACTCTTCTTTTTTGCCTGCATCAAAAAGGTCGTATCCTGTTGTAAGCAGCAGTGCATCGCCCCACCATGTTTCGCCCTTTTCCGAGATCACTTTAAAACGCCCTTCATGTTTTTCCATGCCCGTTATCATTGTATCGGCTATAAGTTGAACAGAGCTACCTATTCCCTTTTTCAGAAAATCAAGAACTTCCCTCCCGAATCTATGCGTCGGGAAAAGTTTTTCCCAATCTTTAAGATGTCCGCCGGGGATATTTTCTTTCTCGAAGAGCAGAACTTCGTAATTCAGCGCCGAAAGCGATGCCGCCGCTTCCATTCCGGCGATGCCGGCTCCGATGACAAGTACCCTTTTATTCATGACAGGAATGTTTAAAAAGTTCTGGAATCTCCGGCTTTCCGATATCATTTCCGTTGATATCCCTGAATTTGTCTGCAGGATTATATTCTATCCCCATTTTGTCCAATAATGGTTCAACTGGCGTCTGATGCATCTGCAGGCCAAGGTCCCATGGGTTATATCCCAGAACCAGACCGGCCATTTCCTCGTATGTAAGAACGGGTATCGGGTTATTATCAATACCATAAACCTTACCTTCACTTTCAGCAACTACATATTGCCAGCGATCGAGGAAATAAGGGCAACCAGGACAGTTGTTCACTATTGCGTCCGGTTTGAAGGGTTCCATTGATTCGAACTTCTTTCGGCTTGCTGAAAGGGAATATCCCCTGTTTGCTTTTACAAAATATTGCCTGAAACCGAAACCGCAACAATGCCGCCTTTCGGGGTAATCAATCGGTTCGCCACCCCAGGCCTCTACCATCCCTGCAAGCACATAAGGATACTCTGCCCCGCCAATGCCCTTGCCGGGAAACATCTTTGCATAATGGCATCCTATATGGTCCACAATACGCAGGGGTTTGCCGGTATCCTTATTCACAAGTTTATATTTTGCCTTTGCCGCAATCTCGTGACGGAATTTGAATATGATATCGCTTGTATGTGCAAGGTTTTCCGGAATGCTGAACTCGCGTTTGGTGGCTTTGAAAAGATATTCTCGTGTTTTTGCGAGCGTCTCAGGGAAATGTTTCCATGTTTCAAGGATCTCAGTATACAAGCCAAATGATGTGATACATGAGGCTGCATAGTTCTTATATCCTGCCTCTGTCATCAATGCGAAATTACGGGCAACGACGGTCATTGTTGTTTCAAGGGGTACAACATCTGTGTGATATCCTATTCCGGTACATGTTGTATGATGAACGTCGTCGAAAATGTCCTTGCCCAACTCGTCTTTTAATATCCTCAAAAATGTATGTTCCGATGCGGGAAAGAAATTCTGGCGAATACAGCTGCGGGCATAGTAGTAATGATCGTCTGCTATTTCTTTCTGGTATTGCTTCCAGTCGGGGCGTTTTATTGTATTGTCCATGTCAGATCTCGTGATGGTCTTTTTCGTTTTCGTTGTAGATTTTCAGGAAGTACGGGTTACTGTGGGTTTCATCGATCTGAATATTCATTTCGCAGGCCTTTTCCGCAGAATATTTCTCGATGACTTCGTAGCGCTCGGTTCCGCCGGTCACATCGAAAATACTTTTCAGTTCATCAAGATCGTCCTGCGGAATTTTCCTCAGGCATCCCGGCCCGTCCTGACCCAGTTTTGCTCCGGCACGTGTATATACAGCATCAATATTTTTCTTTATCCAGTCCCATACCGGCCCCTGCTCGGGAAACATTTCAGTATTTAAATGAGGTGCGTAAACGCAATATCCGTATTTAAGTATCCACTCGCCAACACTTCTTTTAAGGAAGAGTTGCTGCCGGCCCTTTTCCGATTCCACAAACAAACCGGTCTTCTGCGAAAGGTTACGAAGTGCAATTATAAGCAGGCCGGGGACATTATCGCGGGGGCAGCGTGTCTTGCAGGACATGCACTCACCGCAATACCATATCTCGTCACTTTTAAGAAGTTCTTCTATTACTTCGTTGTTCTTTGTCTGAACTTTGTCGGTAAGTATGCGTGGATCGTATTTGTAGACCTCGGCAGCGGGGCAAATGGCAGTACAGGTTCCGCAATTGATGCATGCATTAAGGCCTTCGTGAAAACGAACATCCTCCAGTAGCATTTTTATGAAATCGGGCATAATGGTCTTTAAGAAAAGCGGACAAAAGTACGAATTATTTTGGAACAGAAACAATTGAATATTTCATGTAGGAAGGTGATTTATTTAAGGTCGAGAGTCGAGGTTAAAACAATGGTTGTCTTTTAAGCTATTCAACCACCAGCTTCCTTGTAACTGTTTTCTCGTTTTCGTAGAATTTTACCGAATAAACGCCCGGACATAAAAGCCTGTTCAAATGCAGATTAACAACCGGTGATTTTATCTCACATTGGTATATTTTTCGGCCCTGAATGTCTGATATTTCCAGGCTTGTCTGACTGAAATCAGATGAAGGAAATACCACTGTAAATTCTCCGTTACTTGGATTCGGGAAGATTTCCGGCGAAAGTACATTAGTGATATCCTGCAATTTTGTCCAATCATCGATAATAATGTCCTCGGTTACCGTTGTGGTACATGTTCCGTTAGAAACTGTCAGGGTTATTGTATAAGTTCCGGGTGCAGTATATACATGAACCGGAGAGGGTACTGTTGCGGTGTAACCATCGCCAAAATTCCAGTTATAACTTGTTATACCTGTCTGGGAACAAGAGAAAGTCAGGAGCTGCATTACTTCATGCGTTCCGCTTATTAAGATATCGGGAGACAACATGCTTATTATCACATTTACTGAATACGTATCACTTCCATATGCATTGGTAACTGTGAGTAAGACAGAATATGTTCCGGGTTGCGTATAAGCATGGTATGGGTTCTGAAAACCGGATGTTGTACCGTCACCGAAATTCCAGAGCCATTGTGTTGGCATATTCGTAGTTTGATCGGTAAAAAGAACTACACCCTGACAAATATCTAAAACAGTGTATGCAAATGCCGCATTAGGAGGTACAGTATTAGACTGAAGAATGATAGTATAATCTTGTATTTCGCCCCGGTTTACTGAACAGGTAGTGGGGGTATATGAATAATAATCAGTCGCAACACGCATCCTGAGAGGAACATTAATAATGGCTGAGGTCGGAATGGTAACCTGAGTGGTATTGGAAAAGACAGTGTTCGCTGTAACTACAAGTTCTCCGGTATCAAAGGTTGCATTATTGTTATAATCAATCCACACCCTGATGTTGTGGTAATAACTCAACGACGTATTTACCGACAGAGAATAAGTCTGACCGATTGTCAGCATTGTTGACTGTGAACAGGTATAATCATTGTATCCCTCACCCAGTGCAGTGACGTGACTTATTGTATTAAGCAAAACAGAGGAAATTCCATATGTCGTATATGTATATGTAACTGTCCCCACACAAGAAGGGCTTACGGGGCCTGAAACCCCGGTTATATTCACGATATCGGTAATTGTATCACATGAATATGCATTGCATGTAATAAGTGTTACAACAAATGAGCCGGGAGTTGTGTATGTATGAACAGGGTTCTGCAGCGAAGAATAGGTTCCGTCACCAAAATTCCAGCTCCAGAAAATCGGATTATTTACCGACACATCTGAAAAAGTAACCTGGCCATTACATGTACCTGTTGTGTACGTGTAAGCAGCACAGGGATTATTTCCAACTGTTAATGTACATGGAACCTGAATTAATGGACTTAACGGGTCGTTAGAAGCAATCTGAAGCACTGTTGTGTAAGTGCCGGACGAAAGCCCGGTACTGTTGAATTCAACTGAAATGATATTGCTGCTTCCGGGAGTAACAATACCTGAGGTTTGAGATAAAGAGATCCATGTATGGCTTTGCGATTGCGCCCAGGCCAATGCATTTGCAATTATTTTTGCTGCATTGTTGTCATAAGCATAATAGTCATATCCTATAAAGATAGCTTTTCCAACTCCTACAGGTCTCCATGCCACAGTAGCATATGTAGAATATTTAACTATGTTTTCAACATCGGTATTTGTGAAGGACATAGCCGAAGTGGCGTTAGACGTACTGAAGGATGAGGGAAGGCCGGCTGCAAGCGGATGGCCGGGAACCGGAACGGTCATTGTTCCGGATAAATTTGAAGAATAAACGGTACCGCTGAATAATCCTGTGGAAAAAATATAGTTGACAGATGTTGACACTCCGTAACAGATTATCACAATGCCCCCGTTCTGAGCAAAAGTTTGTATCACGGGTATCAGGTTTGTAAGAGTAGATGAAGTTGCGTTTTCAAGCTCGGGTATCAGTAAAACATTTTTCCCGACCAGTGCGGCAGTAAGGGCAGACGCAGACGCTGCGTTAATTTCGGTCAGCGTATAATTTGTAAAATACTGATTGATAGCTGTAATAGTATGGGGATATTCCGTAGTAAGATCAGCCGCATTCAATAAGGCCAGTACCTTTAAGGGTCCTCCTCCGGTAGTTCCTGAACCGGTAATCGTATATGAAAGATTACTGCCTCCGGTATTGCCGATAGTAAGGAATGTCTGTGTGGAATCGTTACATCCGCCAAGGCTGACATTAAGAGAGGACGGTACAACTGTTATTGCAGGCGCCAAAAAGGTACTACCTGTCAGACAGACTGTGGTATTGAAATCGTTGCTGAAGATATCAAGGGTGTCAGGAAATGATCCTGTAGAAAAAGTGTAGAAGGTCACAGATACAAAACCGGTATCGCCCGGTAGAACAACAAGGGAAGAGGGACTAACGGTATATGCAGAAGTCCCCGCTGAAACAGACGATACAAATAGTGTATCGCAACCGGTGTTATAAATGTTAAGTATTTTTGTACTATCTGAAAATTGCATAATAGTGCCAAAGTTCAGGCAGGTCTGGGTAATTATCATTTCCGGTTCTCCGTTGACAATCATCGTAACCGATAACGTATCTGTCGGATGAAGAGGGTCGTTGGTTGTAAAAATCACTCCGGTGGTGTATGTGCCGGAAATCATGCCGGCAGCATCAACAGTTATAGGAATCGTTGCCGAACCTCCTGCCGGAATGGTTCCGCTTGTATTGCTCATTGACAACCAGTCGGGTAATATTCCGCTGGCACACCACTGCATTGCATTCGCAATAACAAAAGAGGCATAGGTATCGTACGAAAAATAATCGTATCCTATATAAATCGCCTTGCCTAAACCGTAAGGTCTGTAACTTATTACACTATAGGTTGTATTGTAACTCCCGAGCTTGACATTGTCTGCGTTGGTAATGGTTGCATACGAAGTCGCATTCTGAGCCGGAATGGTTGCGGGAAATCCGTTGGTAACCGGATGAGTGTTGTTTAATATCGTAATGGTACCGGATCCTGAAGAGGTGAATGATGAAACCGTGAACAGCCCGCAATACTGCAATGTATTATATCCGCTGCAAATGATAACGGTTCCGCCATTGGTCGCGAAATTCTGAATTACGGAAGAGAACGATGTTATTACAGAGGTACTGGCCGTTTCCAGTTCGGGAATAAGCAGGACATCCTTTCCTGTAAGCGCCGTCTGAAGGGCTGTTGCGCTTGTAGTATTGATCTCTGTTAATGTATAATCGGTAAAATGGGCATTTATGGCTGCAAGGGTTTGTGGATACTCGGTTGTCAGATCGGCTCCATAGGTTAAGGCAAGAACCTGGAGCGTACCCGAAGATGCTGCGTCTGCATCGTATTCAAGCGGACCAAGGCCGGAATTCTGAATACTTACCGTTGTGCCTGCTGTCCCGTTACAGGTATTTACATACAATGTAACATTATCGGGAACAATTGAGACAGCAGGTGCGCCCAGGCCGGTTCCGGTCAGGCATACTGTTGAAGGCCCGATGTTGGTATTTATTGTAAGGTTTCCGCTGTATGTCTCTATCGTATCGGGACTGAACTGTACGGCAATAATACCCGTATCACCGGGCAGAACATAAAATGCTGAGGACGATGGCACAAACTCTGTAAGAGAAGACGTTATTCCCGTAACAAAAAGTGTATCGCAGCCGGTATTGAATACCATGAGTGTATCACTATTGATCGTCCCCATCATATGGCTGCCGTAATTCAGGCATGATGCCGATAATGTCATATTTGCAATTCCGTTGACAATCATCGTAACCGATAACGTATCTGTCGGATGAAGAGGGTCGTTGGTTGTAAAAATCACTCCGGTGGTGTATGTGCCGGAAATCATGCCGGCAGCATCAACAGTTATAGGAATCGTTGCCGAACCTCCTGCCGGAATGGTTCCGCTTGTATTGCTCATTGACAACCAGTCGGGTAATATTCCGCTGGCACACCACTGCATTGCATTCGCAATAACAAAAGAGGCATAGGTATCGTACGAAAAATAATCGTATCCTATATAAATCGCCTTGCCTAAACCGTAAGGTCTGTAACTTATTACACTATAGGTTGTATTGTAACTCCCGAGCTTGACATTGTCTGCGTTGGTAATGGTTGCATACGAAGTCGCATTCTGAGCCGGAATGGTTGCGGGAAATCCGTTGGTAACCGGATGAGTGTTGTTTAATATCGTAATGGTACCGGATCCTGAAGAGGTGAATGATGAAACCGTGAACAGCCCGCAATACTGCAATGTATTATATCCGCTGCAAATGATAACGGTTCCGCCATTGGTCGCGAAATTCTGAATTACGGAAGAGAACGATGTTATTACAGAGGTACTGGCCGTTTCCAGTTCGGGAATAAGCAGGACATCCTTTCCTGTAAGCGCCGTCTGAAGGGCTGTTGCGCTTGTAGTATTGATCTCTGTTAATGTATAATCGGTAAAATGGGCATTTAT
>CAZEWB010000001.1:2224-8855 GCA_964515655.1 uncultured Bacteroidales bacterium | reverse complement strand
TTGCGCTTGTAGTATTGATCTCTGTTAATGTATAATCGGTAAAATGGGCATTTATAGCTGCAAGAGTATGTGGATACTCGGTTGTCAGATCGGCTCCATAGGTAAGAGCAAGAACATTCAGTGTGCCTGTGCCGGCTGATTCGAATTCATATGACAGGTCGCCTGTACCGGAGTTAATAACCGAAAGAGGAACCTCTACCGAATCGCTACAGGAAGGTATGGTAACTGATATTGAAGAAGGAATCACGGATGCGGCCGGAGCAAGCTGTACGGTTAGAGTCTTTGAAATAGTATCGGAAGAAGTACAATTATTGGCAATAAGTACGACATTATAAGTACCGGATGATGCGTATGCATGTGTGGGATTCTGTACAGAAGATGCATTACCGTCACCGAAGTTCCATGACCAGATCATAGGGGAATTTGTCGTTTGATCGGTAAACTGAACATCGGTATTCAGTGGCGGGTTGACGCTTGACATGCTGAAATTGGCTACCGGAGGAGTAGACGAAGAAATGACGCTCGTCCAGGTGGCTGCAAAACCGGAATATGTAACCGACCCGTCGGTGACAAAACGTATCAGCATACTGCCATTTGTGGCCGTAACACTGGAAGGAAGAGTGGATCCGCTGGCATTAAGTAAAACAGGAGATGCTGTTGTAGGCCCGTTATAAACAGTAATATAGTCATAACCACTCTCTGTCTGGAATGAACTAAAACTTAAGGTAATAGACAATGCGCATGGAAGATTGATCAGGAATGTACAGTTTTCACTGTTGACATAATTTCCTGAAGAACCACCTGAATCATACAACTGTCCGCCGGTTGCATAGGAAACGGTTGATGAACACATATTATATGTGTTCACGGCAGTGATATAATTTACTTTGGTAATTGAATCTGAGCCGTAGGCATTGGTTGCTTTTAAAGACACCGTATATGAACCTGTTGAACCATAAACCACCACGGGGTTTTGTGCCGAAGATGAGGATGGTGTACCACCGGGAAAAAGCCAGTTCCATGAGGTCGGAACATTCAATGACATATCAGTGAACTGGACACTGGAACCTACCTGGACACTAGTACTTCCGGCAACAAAATCAACATCAGGCATTAGTGTATTATCAAGAACAACCACAGTGTAGTCTTCGTACTGTCCATAGGTACTGTTTGTACATGCGGTAGTAAGGTCATAACTTGATGCAACCGAACCTATCCTGAGTCGCAAAGGCGTATTAAACACTGCGCCGCCGGGAATAATAATATCTTTATGATGAGTTAGTAAAACATTGGCAGAATAAAATAAAAGTTCATTGGTATTATTGAAAGATCCGTCATTATTCAGGTCAAGCCATACTTTCACATCCTCGGGGTTGGTTGGATTTGTGGTGACGGTCAATGAATACTGGTGGCCTTCTGTCACCGTTGTTTGCTGGCTGCAGGTAAAGTCCTTATAACCTTCAACGGAAGAAGAAGAAGAACAGTTGATTGTATTAAAAGAAACGTTATAAATTCCGTACGTACTGGAGTAAACCGTTGCGGGCGTACAGGATGGAGTGATAGGGCCTCCTGAATTTGTAACCTGAATATAATTTGTGATAATGAGAGTATCAGAGCTTGAGCAGGAAGCCGAGCCATTTGCAATCAGCGAAACGGTATACGTGCCTACGGAAGAATATATATGAACGGGATTAGCAGAAGTGCTGGTTTGTCCGTCGCCGAAATTCCAGAGAAATGAGGTAGCATTAAGCGACGTATTTGCGAAAGAAATACTTGCAGGCGCAGTACATTGGAATGTTGATGATGCTGTGAATCCTGCAATCACCGAATTATTGAAATACGTTCCGACCCCAACGGCATACCATGCGTTAGTTACTGCAATAACCTGCGGCGAGCAGTTGCCGAACAGATCAATTGCTGCCTGTATGCTTAAGGTGCGGGCGTCAGCATAATCTGAATACATGCTCAGGTAAACAGATAAAGTACGATAAGCAATCTGGCTCGCATTATTCATCCCGATACCGGTAACGGTATAATTCTGGCCATTGTCATTTGTACCGGTACCACCGTTGACAAGCAGGTAAAACCAGAAATTTCCCACACCGCTGTTGCAATGTACCTCTTCAAAAGGGTCCCAGTATGTTCCCATATATGTATCGGGACATGCGTACAAGTTTGGGTTCGACATGCTTCTGAAAGGAATACCGGACAAACTTATCACATCTCCCACAAGCCAGTTGGCAGTGGTAGGATTAGCATAAAAATCAATCGCGGTTCCGAAAATATCACTGAATGCTTCGTTAAGCGCTCCTGATTCCGAATAGTATTCCAGCCCGGCTGTATATTCAGTAACTCCATGTGTAATTTCATGCGCAACAATTTCTGTAGATGTCAGGGCGGTATAATCTATTCCGTCTCCATCCCCGTATGTCATAACAGAACCATCCCAGAATGCATTTACAAAGCCGGAGCTGTAATGAACATAGCTTTTAAGGGGAGAACCAAAATTATCATACGAATCCCTGCCGAAGTTGTTGAAATAATAATCATATGTCTTTTCAGTACCGTAATGGGCATCATAAGCAGCATTGTCCTGATTGGTTGTTGTGTTCCAGTAATTATCCGAATCAGTAAAATCAACCGCTGAAGCATAGTTGGTTGTATTGTTAAGGTCATATGTTTCAACACCTCGTCCGGATTCCCTGAGCCGGTAACTTCCGGCATAACTATCTGTGGTTATTGCCTTTGAGCCGTAATACATAGTAATTGCAGTACCACTTACATCAGATGTATGTATACGATTTGTTCTTTTAATCACTTCGCCTGTATATGCGGAGACATAAACATATTCGCGAAGCAAAGGCTTAACAGCATAAATATCATACTTATAGACCAAGTGATATTTCCCTTTAACAGGAATAATTACCAGATCGCCCGTGGGTCTTGCTTTTTGCTCATTTTCCCAGCGATACTGCTCAGCGCCTGTTGATTTTTTGGCAATGCTGAAAGCGAATGGTTCTGAAATGATGGAGTTTAAATCAACAACATATAAGCTCTCAAGGATAAGGTCACCGTTTCCCGAAACAACATTCCCTGACTTTGTATGCAGGAAAAAAACGGAACCCTCAACAGGAATTCCTTTAAATAACAGATTGTATTTGTAATGGACATATCCTATCTGATCATTTTCTGTTCTTTGCAGGTTAAAAGAAAAATCGTCGGGAACCATAAGGTATTCTGACAACCATGATGCAAAATTACTACCGGGATATTGCTTCCCGGGTTCCATCTCAAAATATTTAACCGTTTTAGTGACAGGATTCAATATTACTTTTTTACATCCGCTTAAGATATTATCTGCATTTTTCCCTAAAAACTCCTGCGAAAAAGTCAAAAAGGGTAATAATATCAACAAAAAAAGAAATACATGCTTATTCATAATCATAATTATTAATAAATACTTATACTGTCAAATATGTTTTTTGTTACATAATTTGTAACTATTCGGGTATAAAGTTGATGGGTTGGGCAACTGGCTTTTTTGAAAAGTCAATAGTTAATGGGTTGAGCAACTGGTTTGGTAAAAGGGTTATAGTTATAGGTTTATTACAACGGACCAATGACTATTAACCAAACCAGCAGCCCAACCATACAACCAATTACCAATTTCCAAACCAGCCGCTCAACCTTTCAACCTAAGACCAGATTGAGTTTGATACAACTATGAGGAGCAAAATTTTAAGACAACCCGAACAGTAACCATAATTTTACATATTTTTTTTGGATTTATGTAGCATTGCTTGTAAAAATCAGTTTTTAATTGACAAAAGAAGTTAATATTCTTAATTTTGTGTACAATTTTTAATAATATGAAAACACTTGTTTTGATTTCCGCATTGCTTGTTGCATCGCTTGCAGTAAGGGCATATACCGGAGAGATCGTGAAATCGTTCAGTACTCCCGGTTCATTCACTACAGGCATGACATTCGACGGTAAGAATATCTGGATGACCGACAATAAAACAGATCTGATCTACTGCATAAACCCGGCAGACGGGATGGTAATAAGAACATTAAAAGCCCCGGGATACTGGCCAACGGGACTTGCATGGGACGGAAAATATATCTGGTGCGCCGATATAAAAGGTGGTATTCCAAAATCCGAGAATCTCGAAGGAAAAATATTCTGTGTTGACCCCAAGGACGGCAGCGTTATGAAAACTATTCCAGCTCCTTCGACCTCTCCGCTCGGGCTGACATGGGACGGCGTATACCTGTGGTGTGCCGACAACAGATCGGACGAGATCATTCAGTTCAGTACCGGCGACGGAACAACTATCAGGTCGATAAAATCGCCGGCTTCCGATCCGAACGGCCTTGCATGGGACGGTAAATATCTCTGGGTATCCGACAGGATCAAAGATGAAATTTACATGGTCGACCCGGTCACCGGCTGCGTTCTGATAATAACCCAGGCTCCCGGACCTTATACCAACAGCCTTTGTTATGACGGAAAATTCCTTTGGGCAGGAGATTATCAGAATGACATGATATACCAGTTAAAAATAAATGATGACGTGACATACAGAACGTACAACGAAAAAAAGTCAAAGGTCACATTTACTTATCTCATTACAAATTTCGGCCCCGGCACAGTTAAAACAATGGATGTACATTTTTCGGAACCAATAAACAGAGTGAACCAGATAATAAACGGAAAAATCACTTACTCTCCTGAGTACAGCAAAATTGTAACCGATAAATGGGGACAGAACACAATGCTTTTCAGTTTTTCAGGATTAAAAGCAGGGGAACAAAAAGAAATTAAAATGACTTCACTTGTCACAACTTATGATGTCAGGTATTTTATTTACCCCGACAAGGTAAAGCCGCTCTCTGCCATCCCCGACAGCATTAAAAACAAATATCTTATTAACGACGAAAAGTTTAAATACGACGATCCCTTTATGCAGAAATCTTTAAAAGAAGCATTGGGTGATGAGCAAAATCCATACTGGATAGCCCGTAAATTATACAACTATATCAACGATAAAATGCATTACGAAATGACCGGTGGGTGGAACACTGCACCTACAGTTCTGTCGCGAGGCAGCGGATCGTGTTCGGAATATTCATTTGTATATATCTCGATGTGCAGGGCTGCCGGGTTACCCGCAAGATATGTCGGCTCCGTTGTAATAAGAGGTGACGATGCTTCAATTGATGATGTTTTTCATCGCTGGGTGGAAGTATATCTGCCGGGTTATGGCTGGGTTCCTGTTGATCCAAGCGGCGGCGATAAAACCCTGACAAGGGACCAGGCTGATGCTTTCGGAGGACTTTCCAACCGTTTTTATATTACCACACAAAGCGGAGGCGGTTCCGAAACAATGGGCTGGACATACAACTGCAACGAATTCTTTACAACCGAGCCTCAGACAAATATAGTGTACGATTACTTTGCGGAATGGGAGCCGGGGAAGTAGGGATTATTAATGGTTTAATGTTGGATTTGGCTGGCATTTACTTGCAGTTATTGTCAAACCGCTAATATACCTGAACTTTGTTATTCGTGTCAAGTTGCCCATAACAGCCCGCTATATTTTAACCGTGTGTTAGGCACTGGGTGTTATAATTTAATGATCTTTTTTATAAACAAATTATTCTCTGAGTAACATTTTAATATATAGGTTCCATTTGTTAATTCAGATATGTCAAGGGTCATTTTATTTTCAAATGAATAATAACTTTTGAAGAGTTTGCCATAAATATCAAATATTTCAACATAAAATCCTGATGGAGCATATATTGTAAGAACATCATAAACAGGGTTTGGAGATATTAACCAAGCATTATTTTTTGTGTTTAAAATAGATTGATTTGTAATTACATTCCAAGATGTTACGTATCTATGAATGTATGGAAAATAGATTATAATACTATTATTAGAATAAAAGTTTAAGGAGCTTAAGCTAGGTTGCCAATTTGTGATTTGCCATATCTCATATTGTCCAGTTGTCGATGTGTTATTTGTATCAAATGTATAAATAAATCTATATTGATAATTCCAAATTGGGTCTTGGTATATTAATGAATAATCTGATAACATATTTCCTGTTATATCATAAGTATAGATATTTTTAAATTTTGGAACCCATATACTCGTGTCTAAACTAGGTCTCCATTTTAAAATATATTCTAGATTATTATTAATATCATAGTAAAGAGTGTCCCTTTCTCTATTTACCCAACCACTTTGCCATGTTTCATAAAAGTTAGTGATTTTAAGATTGTTTATATTATAAGTATAAGACCACTTTTCAGTATTTAACCAAGCATTATTAAACCAACTTTCATTAGTTTGTGATAATAAGTTTTCATTGATGTCATATATAAAGGTATCTCTAGATACAATTTCCCAACTATTATTCCAACCCTCACGTAACACATTTGTCTTTTTGTTAAAAGTGCTGTATGTATTAGTCCATTTATATGAATTTACCCAAGTGTTAGTCTGCCACATTTCATATAAATCAATTAACTGGTTTCCGTTTGTATCATAAGTATATGTGTGCATAATATAGTTAACCCAAGAACTACTTTGCCATACTTCAGCTAACAAATTTAACAT
>CAZEWB010000001.1:0-2214 GCA_964515655.1 uncultured Bacteroidales bacterium | reverse complement strand
TGTGTTGGGTGTGTTTGGTTGTTTTTGTCTATGAATTATTCTGCCATATTTCTTGAAACCCAGAAATCATGTAGCCATTGATATCATATGTGCGAGTGTGTCGTTCATGTGGATTAACAGTATCAACAAATGTTATTATTGTATCCCAGTCACTTGATAAAATACTTTTTATATTTTGACATGGGATTGAATCGTCTTGAATATTTTCGAAAATTAAATTCTTACATAAAACTATATCTTCCTTTACTGAAATGGAATAAATACAATTTACATTTATTAATGCTACCAAAATTAAAGTCAGATATTCCTTTTTCATATTAATCTTTATATTCGTTTATCAATTAATTGTAGAACTGTCTGTCTTATCTTACACCAAGTGCCTAACTCGTTTATAGATGCATCTCAAGCAGCAAAAAGTTGCACATATTTTATGCAAGATACAAAAATTTTACAACTCATCAAAAGGAGATTTTATATTCTGTTTTGGGAGATGCCATTTTCTTAGCAGGTAAGCCGTTGCCACTACCAAGGGCCATAGACAGATTGAGCAGGAGCCACCCAGCCAATTGCGGGTGTAATCCCCACGCTATTGGGGTGATCCTGCCCACGAGCCTTCGCAAATCGCCCCGTCATGCCAACGCTTATTAAAACTCTACCATCTCATAGTTGGTACTGCGTCCTCCTTGTTGTTCCTGTTGTAAAATTCTTTTTTCTATCAGATCTTTTATATCACGCAATGCTGTGTCGGGTGAGCATTTAGCTATTTTCGCCCATTTTGATGATTTTAATTTTCCGTCAAATCCATCCAGCAGTTTATTAAGGACCAGGCGTTGCCGCTCGTTTAATGGCGTGGTTTCGTGTATTTTCCAAAATTCCGCTTTACGTAAGATCGTTTTCAACGTGCTCTCGGTCTCTGATAAAGCATTTTTCAGGCAATGCAGAAACCATTCCAACCACTCAGTAATATCACCACTGCTGTGCTGAACTTTTTGCAATACTTTATAATATTGTTTCCGCTCCACAAGTATTTGGCCAGACATACTGTAAAATCTTTCGGAGCTTTTTTCTGAACGGGCAAGTAATAGATCCGAGATCGCTCTAGCAATCCTGCCGTTCCCGTCATCAAAAGGGTGAATAATGACAAACCAAAAATGGGCAATTGCTGCTTTTATTACAGGGTCCGTTTTATCGCCATCATTAAACCAGTTAAGAAACTTGTCCATTTCAGTTTTTACCAATTGCGGGGCTACTGCATCGTAATGAATTTTTTCTTTACCCATAGCACCCGACACTACCTGCATTTCACCTGTGCGATAACGTGCTACTTCAATTTTATGCATACCGCTATATCCTGTGGGAAAAAGGGCGGAATGCCAGGCAAATAATCTTTCTTCGGTCAATGGTTGCAGATAGTTTTGGGTTGCATCAAGCATCATATCCACAACTCCTTCTACGTTTCTGTCGGGAGAACTTAATCCTGCTGTGTTTATTCCCAATCGCCTTGCAATAGAAGAACGGACCTTCCCGTAGTTAAGATGCTCACCCTCGATTTCCGAAGATTTTACAATATCAAGTGTGAGGGTGTTAAGAATAGCTTCTTCTTTCGCAGAAAAACCAATTGCCTTCATCTGTCCTGAAAGATTCCCCTGCAAATTGCGAACTTCACCAAATATGGTGTTTATGACCGTATCTTTCCAGGTAAAATTTGTCCAATCCTTATGTTGATAGATGTATTTTGCCATTGTCTGTAAATTATCCTGCGGCAAATATAAGAATTATTCTCCGCAAATATGCGGAGATTAAATTAATTATTCACCGCAAACTAAAGAAATAGGTGATTTTGGGCGGTAGCCTTGATAACCCATTTCTTTGCAGATAAACCTTTGAAGCAGGTTTTTGGTCATATGTCTTGGCAGCGGGTCTGGTAGGTGGTCTTGGTCTTGGGTGGGCTGCTTGCGCTTAAGGTTGTGCCAGATGCGCTGCTTTCTGCAAGGTGGCGGCTGTAATTGTTGGCGTATACCAATGACCACGACAAAAAACCAGTCCCGCCGCCACGACCATCAACCATGACATATATAAAAGGGCTAATTAATCAGAGTCTGTCTATAAAGTCAGTGTCTGGTTCATAATGTTCGAGATCGAGGCATTCGCAGAACTGAGAATCAGGAGTGTACTGACGTACTCGACTGATTCGAAGGTCAAGAATAACGAAGA